>JARBUP010000079.1 GCA_029239575.1 Bacillota bacterium | reverse complement strand
CATATCCGATGCAAGCCTTGCAGGAGCAGTTTCAGAAGCAGGCGGTTTAGGAATAATAGCTGCTGGAAATAATAAAGCTGAATATGTAAAAAAAGAAATAGATAAAGTAAGATCTATTACTGACAAACCATTTGGTGTAAATGTAATGTTGTTAAGCCCTTATGCTGAAGAAGTAAGTCAATTAATTGTTGAAGAAAAAGTTCCTGTTGTAATTACAGGTGCTGGTAATCCAGGTAAGTACATGAAAGAATGGCAAGCAATAGGATGTAAAGTTATTCCTGTTGTACCTTCTGTAGCATTTGCTAAACACTTACAAAAGTTAGGTGCTGATGCACTTATATGTGAAGGTACTGAATCAGGAGGCCATGTAGGTGAAACAACAACAATGGCTTTAGCACCTCAAGTAATTGATGCAGTTAAAGTTCCAGTTATAGTAGCTGGTGGTATAGCTGATGGTAGAGGAGTTGCTGCTGCTTTTTCATTAGGAGCTTCAGGAATTCAAATTGGAACAAGATTCCTCGTTGCAAAAGAATGCAATGTACATGAGAATTATAAAAAAAGAATTTTAAAAGCAAATGATACTGATACTGCAGTTACAGGCAGAAAAACAGGACACCCTGTACGAGTTATAAAAAATAAATTAGTTAATCAATTTAAAGAGTTAGAAAAAGTAAATGCCTCTATTGAAGAAATGGAAGAGTTAGGCAAAGGAAGACTTTATAAAGCTGCTATCTTAGGTGATATGGACTATGGTTCAGTAATGTCGGGTCAAATTGCAGGTTTAGTTAATAAAGAACAAACTTGTGAAGAAATTATAGTTGAAATGTTTGAAGAAGCTGAAAATATAATTAAAAGCTTAAATTCTATTATTTCATAATTGGAGGATATAATGGGTAAAACAGCATTTATATTCCCAGGTCAAGGTGCACAATACGTTGGAATGGGTAAAGAATTCTATGATAATTTTGCAGAAAGCAAAGAAATTTTTGAAAGAGCAAATGAAGCTTTAGGTTTTGATATAACAAAATTATGTTTTGAAGGACCTGAGGAAAGTTTAAGTGAAACCAAAATTACACAGCCAGCAATTTTAACAACTTGTATGGCAATATATGAAGTACTAAAGAAAAAAATAACTTCTCCTTCTTATATGGGAGGACTTAGCCTTGGAGAATACTCAGCTTTAACAGCTTCTGATGCAATAGATTTAGAAACAGCAGTTAAATTGGTATACAAAAGAGGAAATTACATGCAAAATGCAGTTCCTTTAGGCGAAGGTGGTATGATTGCTCTTCTTGGATGTACCGATGAAGATGCATATGAATTTTGTAAATATGTAACAGAAAACTCGGAAGTTTTAGAACCTGCTAATTTTAACTGTCCTGGACAAATTACTGCTGGAGGAAAAACAGCAGCGTTGGATTATGCTCTTGGTGAGTACAAAAATTTTAAAATAAAAAGAGCTATGAAGTTACAAGTAAGCGCACCATTCCATACTACAATGTTAAAACCTGCAGGGGATAAACTAAAAGAAGATTTAAATGAAATACAATTTAAGAAACCAAGTTGTCAAGTAATATCAAATGTTGATGCACAGTATTATTCTACAGAACAAGAAATAGCTGATAAACTTGAAAAACAAGTTTCAAAGTCAGTTTTGTGGGAATCATGCATGAGAAAAATGATAGAAGATGGCGTAGACACTTTTGTTGAAATTGGACCGGGAAAAACACTATGTGGTTTCTTAAAGAAAATAGATAAAAATATAAAATGTTTTAATGTAGAAAATTTAAATGACTTAGAACTATTATTAAGTGAAATCCAATAGTTCAAAGAAAGGGTTGTTATGAGTAAAAGCGCTATAATTACAGGGGCTTCTAAAGGTATAGGAGCTGAAATTGCAAATAGATTAAATGAGCTTGGTTATAATCTTGTATTAAATTACAGAAGCAACACAAGTTCTATGGAAGAAATAATAGAAAGTTTTACAAACAAAGATACTAAAAATATAATAGTTCAATGTGATGTTTCTAACTATGATGACTGTAAAACACTTATAGATACTGCGTATGAAAATTTTAAAACAATAGATGTTTTAGTTAACAATGCAGGAATTACAAAAGATAATTTGCTTGCTATGATGTCTGAACAAGAGTTTGATGCTGTTATAGACACAAACTTAAAAGGAACATTTAATTGCTGTAGACATATCTCAAAAAGAATGATGAAGCAAAAATATGGAAGAATAGTTAACATTTCATCAGTAGTAGGACTTTCTGGTAATGCTGGTCAAGTAAATTACTCTGCTTCAAAAGCTGGGGTAATTGGAATGACAAAATCTATGGCAAGAGAATTAGGGAAGAAAAATATACTTGTAAATGCCGTAGCACCAGGATTTATACAAACAGAAATGACTGATAAAATACCAGAAGATATGAAAGCTGAAATGTTAAAGAATATACCGCTTAACAAATTAGGAAGTCCTAAGGATATAGCTGATGCAGTAGAATTTTTAATTTCTGATAAAGCTACATATATTACAGGACAGGTGTTATCCGTAAATGGCGGATTTTATATGTAATTAATTAATTACAAAGTGAATTTGGAGGAAATATGAAAAGAAGAGTAGTAATTACAGGTTTAGGAGTTATAACTTCTATAGGAACTGGAATAAATCAATTTTGGGGAAATATGAAAGAAGGTAAATGCGGCATAAGTTTATTAGAAGCATTTGATACAAGCGACTTTAAAGTTAAATTAGCTGCAGAAGTTAAAGATTTTGATCCAACATTATATATGGATAAAAAAGAAGCAAAAAGACAGGACAGATTTACTCAATTTGCTCTTGCAGCATCTGAATTAGCTGTTCAAGATTCAGCTTTGGATGTTGAAAAAGTAGATAAAGAAAAATTCGGAGTTATCATAGGCAGCGCAGTAGGCGGAATTAAAACTATAGAAGCTGAATGTGAAAAGTTGTTTAATAAAGGACCAAGCAAAGTTTCAACTTTCTTTGTTCCAATGATGCTATCAAACATAGCTGCAGGAAATGTTGCAATTAAATACGGTGCAAACGGAATAAATTACAATATAGTTACAGCATGTGCTTCAGGTGCTAATGCAATTGGAGAAGGATTCAAAAGCATTCAAAATGGAACAAGCGATGTTATAATAGCAGGTGGAGCAGAAGCTTCAATATCTGCATCAGCAGTTGCAGGTTTCCAAGCATTAACTGCTCTTTCAACAGCAACAGATCCTAATCGTGCATCAATTCCTTTTGACAAAGAAAGAGATGGATTTGTAATGAGCGAAGGCGCTGCAATAATGATTCTTGAAGATTATGACCATGCTATAGCAAGAGGAGCTAAAATATATGCTGAAGTTGCAGGATATGGATTTACTTGCGATGCATACCATGTAACTAGTCCGGACCCAAAAGCAGAACAAACTTCAAGAGCAATATTAAATGCAATTAAAGATGCAGGAATCACTCCTGATGAAATAGGCTATATAAATGCTCATGGAACAAGCACAGGATATAATGATCAATTTGAAACTGCTGCTATCAAAAAAGTATTTGGAGAAAATGCTATGAATGTTCCTGTAAGCTCAACGAAGTCAATGACTGGACATATGCTTGGAGCAGCTGGAGCGATTGAAGCAGTAGTTATTGCTAAAGCAGTTCAAGATTCATTCGTACCTGCAACAATAAACTATAAAGTAGAAGATCCTAATTGTGATTTAGATTATGTTCCAAATGTGGGAAGACAAAAAGAAATTGAATATGCATTATCAAATTCATTTGGATTTGGCGGTCACAATACCACTTTAGTTATTAAGAAATACAGTGGCAAATAGGAGAAAAAAATGTCTTACGATATTAATGAAATACAAAATATACTTCCTCACAGATATCCTTTTTTGCTAGTTGATAAAATAGAAGAACTTGAAGAAGGAAAAAGATGTGTTGGAATAAAAAATGTTACAATAAATGAACCATTTTTCCAAGGTCATTTTCCAGGAAATCCTGTTATGCCAGGTGTTTTAATAACAGAAGCATTAGCGCAAACAGGGGCTTTAGCAGTTTTATGTCTTGATAAATTCAAAGGAAAAACTGTTTATTTAGGCGGAATAAAAAATGCTAAATTTAAAAGAATGGTAATACCTGGTGATACATTAAAACTTGTAGTTGAACTTGTAAAATTAAAAGGAAGTTTTGGTGTTGGTATGGGCACTGCATATGTTGGAGATGAAGTAGCTGCAGAAGCAGAATTAATTTTTATGGCAAAATAAGAATTTCTACAGTAAATATAAAGCATTGACAAAAATTTATCACACAAATTCAAAATTATACTTGATTCTTTATAAAAAGTAGTATATATTAATTATATAAAAAACATGTTTATTATTTTGATCTATTATATTTAAAAAATTAAAGCCTTTTATTATAAGTTTTTATAGTAAAAGGTTTTAAATATATAATTTTGCAAACGTTTAAAGCTAAAATTTCAATACATACTTAGTATATTTTTGGATACTATATATTTTAAAAGTACCTACTGGACAAATTATTAACTATGAAATATAATGTCAACAACGTTATATAAAAGACATACATTATTTGATAAAAAAAAAACAAGTGTATTAAAATTGTAATAATGTTAATAATAATATTTTAAAATATTTATTAAAGGTGGTGGTATTGTGTCAATTGAAGTCATTAAAGTAATAAAAGAGGCAGAGGAAAAAGCTGAATCAATTAAAAAGGAAGCTACTCTTAAAGCCAAACAAATTATTACTGATGCCGATGCAAGCGCATCCCACTTATTAGAAGAAGCAACTCAAACTGCGGATTCGAAAAGAAGGGATGTACTAAAAAATGCAGAAAAAGAAGCAGAAATTCTTTATGCAAACATTATCCAGGAAGCAAACAAAGAATATGAAAGCGTCTTAAAAAAAGCAGATGGTAAAATGAATGATGCAGCAGAAATTATTCTCGAAAGGATAGTGAAGCGTAGTGGCAATAGTTAAAATGAACAAAATCAGCATTATAGGTCTTGACGGTGTAAAATCATCACTTATAAAAGAGTTGATGGATTTAGGGGTCATGGAGATCACTTCTTTAGACTATAGACTACATGATAAGGATTGGATTGGTTATACTGAAAGAGATGGAAATGAAAATGATATTTTAAAGTATGATTCCAAACTTTCAAAACTAAATTTAGTGCTTGAAAGCCTTGATAAGTATGATAAAACTAAGAAGCCTATGTTTGCTGTTAGGAAATCAATATCAAAGAATGAATTTGAAAGCGTACTACAAAATGAACATGTAATTAATAATAAAGTAGAAGATATACTTAGATTAAATTCTTCATTAAGTGATTTAAGTTCACAGGAGAATAAAATAGAATTAAATAAAATTAGTTTAAAACCATGGGTTGACTATAAAATACCGCTTAATTTAAATGAAACAAAATTTACAAGCATTTTAACGGGTGTTATACCTAACATGGTAAATATATCTAAACTTCAAGAAGATATTGAAAATAAAACAAATAAATATTTCATAGATGTAATAGGAAGTGACTCAGATCAATATTATTTATCTATAATTTGTTTAAAAAATGAAAAAGATGATGTATACGAAATATTAAAACAATATAGTTTTAACGCAGTTATTTTTAAAGAACTACAAGGAACTGCTTCTGAAAATATATTGAATTTTGAAAATGAGCTTAGTGAAATAGCAGAAAAAAAGTCAAAGATAGAAGAAGAAATTTCAGCTTGTATTAATCATAAAAGTGAAATTCAATATTTATATGATTATACAATAATGGAAAGAGATAAAAGTAAAATACTCAGAAATATTTTAAAAACAAGTAAAACATTCTACATAAATGGGTGGATTCCTGAAAAATGTAAAACAAATGTAGAAAATGTTTTAAAGGTAAATGAGTGTTGGTATGAAATAGTAGAACCGGAACAAGATGAACAATATCCTATTTTGCTTAATAATAACTCATATACTCAACCTTTCGAATCAATAACAGAGCTATATAGTTTACCATCATCTTCTAACATAGATCCAACTGCTATTATGGCACCTTTTTATTTTATGTTTTTTGGTTTGATGTTAGCAGACGTTGGTTATGGTTTAATAATGTCCTTAGCATGTTTTTTAGTTTTAAGAAAGTTTAAAATTGAAGGAACAATGCAAAAAATGACTAAAATGTTTTTCTGGTGTGGTTTGTCCACTGCGTTCTGGGGAGCAATGTTTGGAAGCTGGTTTGGAGATGCAATACCTGCAGCAGCAAACTTGTTTTTCAATTCAGATTTCACAATAAAACCTTTATGGTTAAACCCTATGACAGAACCAATGACAGTTTTAATTTTCTCATTTATTTTTGGGATAGTTCACTTGTTTGTTGGTATGGGAATCAGCGCATACATGCTTGTTAGAGATGGCAAACCATTAGCAGCTATAACGGATATTGGTTTTTGGTATGGCTTCATTATAGGAATTGCATTATGGTTGTTTGGAAATTCCATTTTACCAGGGTCAACACCAATAGGGAAATGGATGACTATAATATTTGCTTTAGGGTTAGTTTTAACTCAAGGAAGAGAAAAGAAAGGTATAATCAATAAATTAGTAAGTGGTGTATTGAGCCTTTATAATATTACAAGTTACTTAAGTGATATACTTTCATATTCAAGATTATTAGCTTTAGGATTAGCATCGGGAGTTGTATCATCAGTTTTAAGTATTCTTGGAACTATGGGCGGTGATGGCATCTTTGGAGCCATATTATTTACTATTGTAATGATAGTTGGTCATACTTTTAATTTTGCAATCAATGCACTTGGATCATTTGTTCATGCGGCGAGATTGCAATATGTAGAATTTTTTGGTAAGTTCTATGAAGGTGGTGGAGAATACTTTAATCCACTTATGAAAAAAACTAAATATATTAAAATTATTAGGGAGGAAAATTAAATGAATATATTAACAGATGGAAATTTTTTAGCAATAATGGGGGCTTCAGTAGCTACACTAGCAGGTATAGGTAGTGCAATTGGAGTTGGTATAGCAGGTCAAGCAGCATCAGGAGTAGTAGCAGAAGATCCTAAAAAATTCGGTTCGACACTGATTTTGCAAGCTTTACCTGGTACTCAAGGTATTTATGGTTTGCTTGTAGCGTTTATAATACTTAATAAAATTGGTTTATTAGGTGGTGCAATGGCTACATTAACTGCAGCACAAGGCGGATTTATTTTTGCAGCATCTCTTCCAGTAGGTATAGTTGGTTTAATATCTGCTATTCATCAAGGAAAAGTAGCAGCTTCTGGAATTATGTTAATATCAAAAAGACCAGAAGAAATTGCAAAAGCAATGGTTTATGCAGCAATGGTTGAAACATATGCAGTTTTAGCATTACTTGCATCTTTCCTTATGGTAAACGGCATTACTATTTAATATTTTAATTAAAACTAAGAAAATATCAAAGGATGTGATGCAATGAGTATTGAAAATATAACAGAAAAAATATTAGCTGAAGCAAATGATGTAGCTTTTGCCATTTTACAAAAAGCTGATTCTCAAAGTTTAGAAATAATAAATGAAGCTAAAAATAAAGCTAATGATTTAATAAATGAAGAAGCTTTAAAATCACAAAATGATGCGGAGGTTTTAAAACAAAGGAAAGTATCCGCAGCTCAACTTCAAGCAAAAAAAATGGTTTTAAGTGCTAAACAGGAATCTATAAATAAAAGTTTTGATGAAGCTCTTAAAAAACTTAGTGATATCCCTGAAGAAGTATATATTAATTTCATATTAAGTGAAATTGATAAATCATCTTTCGTTGAAGGTGAATTAGTTTTAAATGAAAAAGATAAAAAAAATATTGGAGAAAAGCTTGTAATACTTGCTAATGAAAAACTTAATACAAATAAAATTAAATTAAGTGATAAAACTATTCAAGCAAGTGGTGGATTTGTGCTAAAGAATGGAAATATAGAAATTAACTCAACCTTTGAAACAATTTTAAGTTCCATTAAAGATGAACTTACTTTTGAGGTTGCAAACGTAATTTTTAAATAAATTTCCTGCCTGAGAGGAGGAATGGCTTTGGCAAAAATTAAAGATACTGATTATTTATTTTCTACTGCAAGAGTAAGAAGTGTTGAAAAAAATATGCTTACTCGCGAAAGAGCAGAAAAAATGATAGATGCAAAATCAGCTGAGGATGCCATTAAAGTTTTATATGACTGTGATTATGGCTATGGTAAAGAAATAGCTAATGTAAAGCATTTTGAAGAATTGTTATCTGCTGAACATAAAAAAACATATGAGTTTATTATGTCCATAGCACCGGATATAGAAAATTTTAATATTTTTTTATATCCATATGACTATCATAATTTGAAAGTTATAATGAAATCTGAGTATTTAGGAAAAGAGCCTGATGAGGCTTTAGTAGATACAGGATCAATTGAAATTAGTAAACTTAAATATGCAGTTAGAGAAAGAGATTTTTCTGAACTAACTGAAAATATGGCGGATGCTTTAAAAGAAATAATTGAAACATTTCCAAAAAATAAAGATCCACAAAATATAGATATTACATTTGATATATATTTATATGATGAAATGATAAAAGCATCTAAAAAAATGAATTCAGATTTTGTTTTAAATTATATTAAAATGCAAATAGATATAATTAATATAAGATCTTTTGTTAGATTAAGAAAAATGGGTAAATCATGGGATTTCTTTTCAAAAGTATTTATCGATGGTGGTAATATTTCTAAAAAGACATTTATTTCTTCCTTTGATGAATCATATGAAAGTTTTGCGGATCAAATTTTCATTTATGGTTACAAGGAAATTTTTATAGAAGGAATTGATTCCTTAAATAAAACTGGTATGTTTACTAATCTTGAACAGCTATTTGATAATAAGCTAATTAATTATATTAAATCTGCAAAATATGTTTCATATGGAATAGAACCTCTTGTAGGCTACTTGCTTGCAAAAGAAAATGAAATAAGAATTGTAAGAATAATAATGGCAAGTAAAATAGCAGGTATATCCTCAGATAAAATAAGAGAGAGGATGAGAGAAACATATGCATAAAATAGGCGTTATTGGAGATAAACAAAGTGTATTAGGCTTTAAAGCAGTTGGTTTGGATGTGTTTGGTTGTAATTCTGACAGTGAAGCCAAAAATGTATTAAAACAAATTGCAAACGAAGATTATGCAATTATATATATAACAGAAAGTATATATAATGATTTAAAAGAAGAAATAAATGAATATAACAGTAAGAGACTTCCAGCAATTATTCCTATACCAAGTATAAATGGTAGTTTGGGCATTGGAGTTTCTAACATTAAAAAAGCTGTTGAAAAGGCAGTAGGTGCTGACATATTGTTTGGTAATAATTAAAGCATTAAAATCGGTTTAAATAAATGAAAGCAGGTGAAGTACTAATGAGCCAAGGTAGAGTAGTAAAGGTATCAGGACCATTGGTTATAGCAGAGGGCATGCAAGATGCAGATATGTTTGACGTTGTCCGTGTTAGCGATCAAGGACTGATTGGAGAAATTATAGAGATGCGTGGTGACAAAGCATCCATACAAGTATATGAAGAAACAGCTGGATTAGGACCTGGGGAGCCTGTAGTTACAACTGGAGCGCAATTATCAGTTGAACTTGGACCTGGTCTTATTGAAACAATATATGACGGTATACAAAGACCATTGGAAGAAATAAGAAAAATATCAGGTACTAATATAGCGAGGGGTATTAATGTTCCTCCTCTTAACAGAACTAAAAAATGGGGATTTGCACCAACAAAAAAAGCTGGTGACAAAATACAAGCTGGGGATATAATTGGTTTAGTTCAAGAAACTGTAATAGTTGAACATAAAATCATGGTTCCTTTTGGAATAAGCGGAACTATTGAAAAAATAAATACTGGTGATTATACAGTTGAAGAAACTGTATGTGTTGTTAAAAAAGAAAATGGTGAATTAGTTAATTTAACATTAATGCAAAAATGGCCTGTTCGTAAAGGTCGTCCATATAAAGAAAAATTAGTTCCAGATATGCCTCTTATTACAGGTCAAAGAGTTATAGATACTCTTTTCCCAATAGCTAAGGGTGGTGTTGCTGCAGTTCCAGGACCATTCGGTAGTGGAAAAACAGTTGTACAACATCAGCTTGCAAAATGGGCTGATGCAGATATAGTTGTATATATAGGCTGTGGTGAACGTGGAAATGAAATGACTGATGTTTTAATGGAGTTCCCAGAATTAAAGGACCCAAGAAGTGGTGAGTCTTTAATGAAAAGAACAGTTTTAATCGCTAATACATCTGATATGCCTGTTGCTGCTCGTGAAGCAAGCATATATACAGGAATTACTATTGCAGAATA
>JARBUP010000078.1 GCA_029239575.1 Bacillota bacterium | reverse complement strand
AATATTTTTCATTCATATACAAAAAAGCAATAACTAAAAATATTTCATTTTTTGTCATTGCTTTTTTAATGTATATTTTAATTATACTCTAAGCTCTACATTTACCCCTAACAATTCTTTGTTTTCTTCAAGAATTGGTTTTATTGTTTCGTTGTAGAATTCTTCAACTTGGTAAGGTGCTCTGCCTACAAACCTCTTAGGATTTATAGTTGCATCAATATCTTCTTTTGACATATTTATAATTTTGCTTTGATACATTCTTTCTATTAAATCATTCGATTTACCAAATTTCTTAACTTGTTCTGCAGCCTGCATGGATAATACTCTTATTTCTTCATGAAGTTCCTGTCTATCTCCACCGCGCTTTACAGCTTCCATTATAATATTTTCTGTAGTCATAAATGGAAGTTCATCATTAACATGTTTTTCTATAACTTTTTCATTTACAACTAATCCTGAAAATACATTTAATGCAATTGAAAGTATTGCATCCGCTGCTAAGAAACCTTGAGGCATAGCAAGTCTTTTTATAGCTGAATCATCCAGAGTTCTTTCTAACCACTGAGTTGCAACAGTATTTGCCATGTTTGCTTCATTTGAAATTATAAATCTTGATAATGATGCAATTCTTTCACTTCTCATTGGATTTCTCTTATAAGCCATAGCAGATGATCCTATTTGATTTTTTTCAAATGGTTCTTCAATTTCTTTTTGACCTTGTAAAATTCTTATATCATTAGTGGCTTTATGCAAACTTTGAGCAATACCGCTTAAACCAGCTAAAACATAATAATCAACTTTTCTTGTATATGTTTGACCTGTTAATTTGAATGCCTCTTTAAATCCCATTTTTTCTACAACAAGTTGTTCTAATTTATTAACTTTATCAGAATCATTGTCAAACAACTCCATGAAGCTTGCTTGAGTTCCAGTTGTTCCCTTTACTCCTCTTAATTTAACCATATTTATTAAATGATTTAATTCTTCATAATCTATGAATAAATCTTGTAGCCAAAGGCTTGCTCTTTTACCAACTGTTGTTAATTGAGCTGGTTGATAATGAGTATATCCCAAGGTAGGCAGATCTTTATATTCCAAACAAAATTTTGATAAAGCATCTATTACATTTACTAATTTCTTTTTTAATAAAAGAAGTGCTTCTTTCATGAGAATTGCATCTGTGTTATCAACAACATACATGCTCGTTGCACCAAGATGGATTATAGGCATTGCACTAGGGCAAGCAGTACCAAAAGCATGCACATGAGCCATTACATCATGTCTGAACTCTTTTTCTTTTTTAGCTGCAAGATCATAATCGATGTTGTATATATTTTCTTTCATTTCATTAATTTGTTCATTTGTAATTTTTAAACCAAGTTCTTTTTCTGATTCAGCTAAAGCTACCCATAATTTTCTCCATGTAGTAAACTTTTTTTCATCAGAAAAAATATAACTCATTTCTTTGCTTGCATATCTTGTTATTAATGGGTTTTCATATGTTTCTCTCGACATTCTATACCTCTTCGTATTTATTTAATAATTAACTTAAGTTAATTAACATCAATTTTATATATTCACTTTTATTTATAAGCTATTATCAACTTACACACTTATTTTATCTCTAAATTAAAAAGAAGTAAACAATTTTTTTGTTTACTTCCATAAATTTCTATTTTTAATTATTTAGCATATTCAATTGCTCTTGATTCTCTTATTACATTTACTTTTATTTGTCCTGGGTATTCCATTTCGTCTTCAATTCTTTTTACGATTTCTTTTGCAATAAGAACTATACTTGTATCATTTGTTATTTCCGGTTTAACCATTATACGAACTTCTCTACCCGCTTGGATAGCAAATGATTTTTCAACACCTTCAAATGAATTTGATATTTCTTCAAGTTTCTCTAAACGTTTTATGTATGTCTCTAGAGTTTCTCTTCTTGCACCAGGTCTTGCCGCTGATATAGCATCTGCTGCTTGAACTAAAACAGCTTCAACTGTTTGAGGTTCAACATCTCCATGATGAGCAGCTATAGCATGTATAATAGCTTTATTTTCTTTGTATTTTCTTGCTAAATCTTCACCTATAGTTACATGAGGGCCTTCAACTTCATGATCCACTGCTTTACCTATATCATGTAAAAGACCTGCTCTTTTTGCAATTTTAACATCTGCGCCAAGTTCAGCAGCCATTATTCCTGCAAGGTAAGCAACTTCCATAGAATGCTTTAGTACATTTTGACCATAGCTTGTTCTAAATTTCAATCTTCCTAATAATCTTATAAGTTCAGGGTGAATTCCGTTAACACCAGTTTCTAATACTGCTTGCTCACCTTCATCTTTAATTTGTTGCTCAATCTCTTTTTTAGACTTTTCAACCATTTCTTCAATTCTTGCTGGGTGAATTCTACCATCTGCTATTAATTTTTCTAAAGCAAGTCTTGCAACTTCTCTTCTAATTGGATCAAATCCAGAAATAACTACAGCTTCAGGAGTATCGTCTATTATAATATCTATACCTGTTAATTGTTCTAAGGCTCTGATATTTCTTCCTTCCCTTCCGATGATTCGGCCTTTCATTTCATCGTTAGGTAAGTCAACAACAGATACAGTTGTTTCCGCTACATGGTCTGCAGAACATTTTTGTATTGCATAAGAAATAATTTCTCTTGCTTTCTTTTCTGCAGTTTCTTTTGCTTCTCTTTCAATATCTTTAACAGCTACTGCTGCTTCTTGCTCAGCCTCTCTTTTTATGTTATCAATTAACATATTTCTTGCTTCATCAGTTGTTAAACCAGAAATTCTTTCTAATTCTTCAACTTGTTTTTCATGAATGGCTGTCAACTTAATTTGTTTTGTTTCAATTTCTCTTAATTTTCTTTGTAATGTTTCATCTTTCTTTTCAACAAGCATGCTTTTTGAATCAAGCATCTCTTCTTTTTTAATAAGTCTTTTTTCTGATTTTTGTAATTCGTTACGTCTTTCTTTGTTTTCTCTTTCATACTCATTTCTTATTTTATGAGCTTCATCTTTTGCCTCTACAAGAATTTCTTTTTTCTTTGTTTCAGCTTCTTTTACTGCTTCATCTACTATTCTTTTAGCTTCTTCTTCAGCACTGCCTATTTTGCCTTCTGCTATTCGTTTACGAGCTAAAAAACCTACGCCCAAGCCAACAGCTAAGCAAACAATGCCAACTATTATTTCAATCAATTCGGCACCTCCCATATTAAATTTTCAAGCTGCGAAATATACATTTTGCTTCATCTCAGTTTTCATTTGTACATTATTTAAATGTTTATAGAGAAATGTCATAAAATGCTTTATCTTTTAAGATATATTTAAAAAGTAAAAGTTATTTCTTAATACTTGAATATATACATATATATATTTTATTAGTTTTTATGCGTTATGTCAAGAAAAATGTGTATTTTACAGATAAAGAATAGTTTCGCGCTACATAATTCCCCCTTTTTCGACAAACACTTGTACAAGAATAAAAAACAATTAATATAATTATAGATATATCAATCATTTTTTATATAAATTATTATTTTCTAAGCGAACCAAGCAATCCACGAATTAATTGCCTTCCTATTTCTCTACCGATAGAAGTCATAGCAGAATTAGCTATTTTTTCCATAGATGATGTGTTTTTTCTATTATGTTTTTTCTCTGTTTTATAATCCTCTTCATAGTTATCTGCTTTTTCTTCTTTCCACTTCTTTTGTTTTTCTATTAAATCTTTTTCTTCAGATTTTCTATGGTTTAATAGTTCATATGCAGATTCCCTATCTAATTCTTTATTGTACTTATTTTTCATGGGAGAATTATTTATTATATCATTTCTCATTATATCACTTAGAGTACCAAAACTGCTTTGAGGTGGTAATATAAAAGCACGTTCTACTATAGAAGGTCTTCCATCTTCATCTAAACAAGAAACTAGTGCTTCACCTGTTGCCAATTCAGTAATAGCCGTTATTGTTTCAAAATTAGGATTTGGTCTAAATGATTTAGCTGCTGTTTCAACCTTTTTAATTTCTGATGGTGTATAAGCACGAAGGGCATGCTGCACTCTGTTTCCAAGCTGACCTAATATATCTTCAGGAATATCCATAGGATTTTGAGTAATAAAATATATGCCGACTCCTTTTGAACGAATAAGCCTTACAACTTGTTCAATTTTTTGAAGAAGTACTTTTGGCGCATCTTCAAATAAAAGGTGAGCTTCATCGAAGAAAAATACCATTTTTGGTTTATCTAAATCCCCTTCTTCAGGAAGCATTTCAAATAATTCTGAAAGCATCCACAACAAAAATGTAGAATACAAAGTAGGATTTTGAAATAATTTTTCGCTGTGCAATACATTAATATATCCACGCCCATCATTATCTTTCTTCATCCAATCATTTAAATCAAGCTCAGGCTCGCCAAAAAACTTTTCTCCACCTTGATCTTCTAAAGTCATTAAATTTCTTAAAATTGCACCAACGCTTTGTGAAGATATTTTACCATATTCTAAATTAAAATCTTGAGCATTTTCACCTACATATTGAATCATTGCACGCAAATCTTTTAAATCTATAAGCAATAATCCTTTGTCATCTGCAATTCTAAAAACGATATTTAATATACCTGATTGTGTGTCATTCAATCCCAATATTCTACTTAATAACATAGGTCCCATTTCAGAAACAGTTGTTCTTATTTGATGGCCATATTCTCCAAACAAGTCCCAAAATTGAACTGAAAATGAATTATATGTAAAGTTATCTATCTTTAACTTTTTAATTCTTTCTTGCATTTTAATTGAGTCCGTACCTTCTATAGCTAAGCTTGCTAAATCGCCCTTTATGTCAGAAAGAAATACAGGAACACCCATTTCGCTAAATGATTCAGCTAAAACTTTTAAAGTAACGGTTTTACCAGTTCCAGTTGCTCCTGCTATGAGACCATGCCTATTAGCCATCATAGGCAATAAATAAACAGGTCCATTGCTTTTACCTATTAGTATTTTATCATCAATATACATACTATTCACCATCCAATCGTTTTCATTTGTGCTAAATTTGCTTATATACTAATATAAATTAACAACTATTACAAATTTTCATTTTATTGATTATGTACTTGTAATATTATACCAAGTTATTGATTAACTGTCATTAAAATATATTAAGTTGTAAAAATATAAATTATATTATTTATGACATTTGCTTTTTTAAAAGATAGTTATTATTTTGAATTTTTTTATTTAATTGTCACTATTGGTTTACATAAAAAACATTTTGTTTATTATATTAGTTGAAATAAACACAAAATAAAAAAAGGCACATATGTGCCTTAGAAAATTTTATTCTTCTGTATCCGTGTCTTTTTCTTCTACATCAACAGCAGGTATATTTATATCACCTACTATAAATTTTTCCCTAACTTTAGAATCTATTAAATTCATCAATTCAGGATTTGCTTCAAGATATTCTTTAGAATTTTCTCTACCTTGTCCAATTCTGTTACCTTCGTAAGAATACCATGCTCCAGATTTATTTACAACACCTGCTTCAACACCCATATCAAGTATGCATCCTACTTTTGATATACCTTTGCCATATATTATATCAAATTCTGCTTGCCTAAATGGAGGAGCAACTTTATTTTTAACTATTTTTACACGTGTTCTACTTCCATATACATCGTCACCCTTTTTAAGAGTTTCAATTTTTCTTACGTCAAAACGCATTGAAGCATAAAATTTAAGAGCACGACCACCCGTAGTAGTTTCTGGACTTCCGAACATAACTCCTACTTTTTCACGTAATTGGTTTATAAAAATTACTACAGTATTAGATTTATTTATAGCTCCCGCTAACTTTCTTAAAGCTTGGGACATAAGTCTTGCTTGTAAGCCCATATGAGAATCTCCCATATCACCTTCAATTTCAGCTTTTGGTACTAATGCTGCAACTGAGTCAACAACAATAATATCCACAGCTCCGCTTCTAACAAGCGCCTCTGCTATTTCAAGACCTTGTTCACCTGTATCAGGTTGAGATATAATTAAATCTTCTATATTAACACCAAGTTTTTTAGCATACCCAGGATCTAATGCATGTTCTGCATCTATAAATCCAGCAATGCCACCTTGTTTTTGCGCTTCTGCTATTATATGTAAAGCTACAGTAGTTTTACCTGATGATTCTGGTCCAAATATTTCTATAATTCTTCCTTTAGGAACTCCGCCAATACCTGTTGCTATATCAAGGTTTAACGCACCTGTTGGTATTGCTTCAATGTCTAATTTTGCATTTGCTCCAAGTTTCATTATTGAACCTTTTCCAAATTGCTTTTCAATCTGAGCAAGCGCCAGCTCAAGGGCTTTTTCTTTTTCCATGTTCGACCTCTCGATTAAATTTAGAACATTTGTTCTTTGTACATTATAGTTCATTTTTATTTCTTTGTCAATGTATATATGAAATTTTTTATATAATTTATCATCTTTAAAAAACCTTTTAAAAAACCATAATTCTCAATAATTTTAATAATTATAAAAGGGCAATTGCAAACTGCCCTCAGACTATTGACAAACCCCTATATTGTCATTAGATGAACAAACTAAGCGATGATCACAAAATCGAAAATATGATTTTGGTTCCCTGCTTATCTGAACGCAGTGAAGAATCTTTAACATTTAAATAATAAGATCCTTCGCTTTACTCAGGATGACAAAACTAAAAATTATACTTTGTCATCAAACTGAGGGCATTTACAAACTGCCCTTTTATAAAATAATATTTATTTTAAAACATTTAAATTATCATAAATATATGTTGCTCCAGAAACTACAGTTAAAATTACTGTAATAAAAATTAAAGGTGTAATTAATATTGTGAAAAATCCAAAATATCCTGTGTAATGAAAAAGTATTACAACTATTAAAACCATCTGGAATATTGTTTTTACTTTTCCCCAAGAGTTTGCAGCAATAGTTACTCCATTAGAAGCAGCTAATGTTCTGAAACCAGAAATTATAAATTCTCTTGCTATAATTAATATTACAACCCAAGAGCTTAAATAACCTATTTCTACAAATGCAATAAAAGCTGCAGCAGTAAGCATTTTATCTGCTAATGGATCCATAAATTTTCCAAAGTCAGTTATTAAATTATCCCTTCGTGCTATGTGACCATCTATTGCATCAGTAACAGCAGCTCCAACAAAAATGATCAATGGTATGAATCTAAATATTCCACCTGTAATAAACAGAAATATAAGGAATAAAGGAATAAGTAAAATTCTAACTAATGTTAACTGGTTTGGCAAATTTAAATTTTTAAACCAATTCATCATAAAGAACATCTCCTATTAAATCATATTCTAAGGCGTCATTTATTTTAACTTTATAAAATTCACCAATAGTTAACTCTTTATCAGATGTAACATAAACACAGCCATCTATTTCTATTGAATCCATGTAAGTTCTTCCTACATATATGTTTTCAACATCTTTTTCTTCAATTAATACTTCATAAATGTTTCCAATTTTACTATAGCTTATTTCACTTGAAACTTGCATTTGAACTTCCATAAGTTCTGCATGTCTTTCATCTTTTACTTCTTCTGATATTTGATCAGGAAGTTTATAAGCTGGAGTATTTTCTTCTCTTGAATATTTAAAAATTCCAACTCTATCTAATTTATAATCATTTAAGAATTGTTTTAATTCTTCATGTTCTTCATCAGTTTCTCCTGGGAATCCTGTTATTAGTGATGTTCTTATAACAGAATTAGGAACTTCATTTCTTATTTTATTAATAAGTTCTACAATTTGTTCTTTTGTTACTTGCCTGTTCATTCTTTTTAATATTCTATCATTAATATGTTGAAGTGGAATATCAAAATAATTTAAAAGCTTATCATTATTTTTAAACTCATTTATTAATTCATCATAAGTATCTTCTGGATATAAATAATGAATACGAATCCACTTTAATCCATCAATTTTAGATATTTCTCTTATAACTTCGTGAAGTTTTCTTTCTTTATAAATATCTAAACCATATTTGCTTGTATCTTGAGCTATAACAATTAACTCTTTAATTCCTTTATCTGCAAGACGTTTAGCTTCTTCAACTATATTCTCTATTCTTCTGCTTTTATATCTTCCTCTAAGTTGAGGAATAGCACAGTAAGTACAGCAATTATCACAGCCTTCAGCTATTTTCAAATAAGCATAATAATCAGGAGTCATAGTTTTTCTTGGAAGATTTTCTTGTAAATTTTCTTCTATAACAGTATCTATAACTAAATTATGTTCTTTTTCATAAAGTTCAATTTTTTCAGCAATTTTTTCAAAACCGCTTGTTCCTAACCAAATATCAACTTCAGGAATTTCATCTTTTAATTCATCACTATAACGTTGAGGTAAACATCCTACTACTGCTATTTTAGCTTCTGAATTAACATTATTTTTAATGTCTGCTGCAGCTACAATAGCATTTATAGATTCTTCTTTTGCATCATTTATAAATGAACAAGTATTTATTATAATATAATCAGCTTTGTCTGCAAAATCTGTAACTTCAAAGCCCTTATTTTCAAGTATACCTAAAATATTTTCTGAGTCTACCAAGTTTTTAGAACATCCTAACGAATGCATATAAATTTTTTTCACTAATTATTTCCTCTCATTTCCTCTAATTCTTCTTTTGTAATAAGCACTTTTCTTGGTTTGCTTCCTTCATGCCCACCAACAATGCCTCTATCTTCAAGCTGATCAATTATTCTTGCAGCTCTTGAATACCCTACTTTAAATTTCCTTTGAATATATGAAGCTGATGCTTGACCATCATTAACAACCATTTCGACTGCTTGCTCCAAAAATTCATCAACATCTTCAGGTTGTTCAGGATTTTTTTCGATTTCTTTCATTATATCATTGCATTTTGGTGTTTTTAATTCTATTTGCTGTTCTCTTATATAATCAACAACAGCTTTAATTTCTTCATCAGAAATAAATGTTCCCTGTATACGTATTGGTTTTGACATGCCCATTGGGTGATAGAGCATATCTCCTTTACCAAGAAGTTTTTCAGCCCCTGCTGTATCAAGTATTGTACGAGAGTCAATATATGACGATACAGCAAATGCAATACGGGATGGTATATTTGCTTTTATTACACCTGTTATAACATCAACAGAAGGCCTTTGGGTTGCTATAACTAAATGCATACCACATGCTCTTGCAAGTTGAGCAATTCTTGTAATATATTCTTCAACTTCACTTGATGCAACAGTCATTAAATCAGCAAGCTCATCTATTATAATAACTATTTGAGGCATTTTCTCTTTATTTTCTTTTACCATTCTTTCATTATATGAAAAAATATCTCTAACTGAATTTGCAGCAAATATTTTATAGCGATTTGTCATTTCTGATACTGCCCAATTAAGAGCATTTGCTGCTTTTCGTGGGTCAGTTACAACTGGTATCAACAAATGAGGAACCGAATTATAAATACTTAATTCAACAACTTTAGGGTCTATTAAAATAAGTTTAACTTCATCAGGTTTTGCTCTAAACAATATACTCATTATTAAAGTATTTATACAAACACTCTTACCTGAACCTGTTGCCCCTGCTATTAAAAGGTGTGGCATTTTATCAATGCTTGCAACAATATTTTTACCAGCTATATCTTTTCCTAAAGCAAAAGGAATATTTGTATTAGCAGATTTATATTCTTTTGATTCAACAATACTTCTTAAATGAACGCTTGATTTAATTTTATTAGCTACTTCTATACCTATAGCAGCTTTACCTGGAATAGGAGCTTCCATACGTATTTGTGAAGTTGCTAATGCCATTGCTAAATCATTTGATAAACTTGTGATTTTGCTTACTTTAATCCCTGGTGCTGGTTGAATTTCATACCTTGTTATAGTTGGTCCTTTGTTTATTTGTAAAATATTACATGGTATATTGAAATTGTTTAAAGTTTCAATAAGTTTTTCACCATCTTTTCTTAGTTCTTCTTTTTCTCCTCTTTCCCCTTTTACATTGGATGGAGTAT
The DNA here is from genome assembly GCA_029239575.1 of Bacillota bacterium. Classification (GTDB taxonomy): domain Bacteria; phylum Bacillota; class Clostridia; order Tissierellales; family Sedimentibacteraceae; genus Sedimentibacter. Next base: position 1,133 of record JARBUP010000078.1, on the reverse strand, counting down.
TTTCTAATAATGAAGATGATGGAAGTTTATATTTGCCTTGTATTGTACTACTAAGAGTATTTATGATATCATCCGATATTTCTTTTTTCTCAAAAGGTTCTAACTTGCTTTCCTTTTGTTTTACTTTTTTCTCTTCTTTTATTTCCACTACTTCTTTAACTTCAGACACTTCTTTTAAATTAAAATCATTATTTTCTGCATTAAATGAAGTTTCGTTATTGGATTTATTATTAATTTGAGTTTGAGAATCATCTATTTTAAGTTGTGTAATATCTGATCTTGTTTTATCATTATTTGAGTAGTCATATATTTTAATATTTTCTTCCACACTTGTCAAAGCATTTTGATCTACTAATTCAGACTCTATTTTATCTTTTTTATTTTTCTTATTATTCTTTTGTTTTTTATTTTTTTCTTTATCATCATTTAAATTTATATCTGAAGTTTCTGGAAAAATACTATAATTGTTCCTATTTTTCCTACTAATTTTACACAAATAAATGTAAGTATATTACCTAATATTCCACCGCCATAATTAAAATTGCCTAATTCAGCTGAAGAAGTAAAAAGCTCACTTAATGTAGGTTTTGAAGCTAACATTGCATATGTAGTAGTATCCGTTAATGCAGAATACATAGTATAACATGTAAAGAAACCAAGTATAGCTATTATTTGATTTTCATCATTAATTTTTACTATATTTAATAAACGTCTAATCCCTATTAGTAAAATAACGTATGGAAGTATATTTGCACCTAATCCAAAGGATGAATGAATTATTTTATTGATGGAATATCCAATTATGCCCGTCTGCGTATTCTTAGTTACAACTATTAAAAACAAAGCAAATGCTATTATAAAAATACCAGAAATTTCTTTTCTTATAATTTCTGACTTTCCATTTTTGACTTTATTTGAGCTTGTACTCTTTTTATTAACTGAACTTGAAGTGCCTTTTGTTTTAGATTTCACTTTAGCCATTTTAAAAAAAGTCCCCCTAAATTTTGTATCTTATTCTTATACATTTTTGATTATATCATATAATCTCGTTTGTTCGCAATGATTATTTAAATGTTCAGACATTCGTATTTCTGAGTTTTACTGCACATAGTTATTGTTGTTATTTTTGTTAT
>JARBUP010000391.1 GCA_029239575.1 Bacillota bacterium | reverse complement strand
GGAAAGTAAGCAAATAAAATTATCTCCGAAAAAGAATGGCTATGGTAATGTAACAAGCTATTCTATAAACATAGGTGTTAACGAAGCTCGACAGTGTGGCTTTATAAATGACGATGGCACTATGTTGTCTATTGAAAAAGTACTTGATTATGAAAACAAGCAAATAATTATTAAGTTAGCAGAATAGAACACATGTAATTAAACCAGGCTTAATCTGCCTGGTTCTTTATTTTTTGTATAGGTACCAAGTATTGCTTTTAATTTCATACTTTAATTCATAAATAGAGCTGCCTCTGTATTGGCACATAAATATCAGATTGTTGTTTCCAAAGTTCTTGTCTTCATATATCTTCAATATTTTTTCAACCATGACCGGCTCATCTTCATACCAAAATTTCACCGGCTCGATTTTTCCATCTTTATTGAAAATGGCCATAACTTTTATTGGTTCATTTATAATTTTCATAATATCACCTGCAATAATAATATCATGTTTTTAGAAAAATACTAGATTTATTTGAGCCTTTTAAATGGGTTTAAACGAAAGATATTTCGTTTGTAAAGTGTTTTACACCTGATGAAAATTCATGATTTCACTAATATTTGAATTGAAAATTACATATTTTTTAAATGTCATTAATGTAAGTATAGAAGAGCTGTCATTAGACAGCTCTAAAATTATATCGTCAAAAAAACGTCAAAAATTTATTTCTTTTATTTTGTAAATTAATGAATGATATCCTTTTAAATTTCAATGCTAAATCATTAATTGACTTCATTTTTCAATAAGTTTACATTTTTGTGTGTAAGCATTGAAATTCAAATGCATATGTGGTATAAAGGAAAAAAAGGCTAACTTTCCGTTGATATCAAGCAGTTTGATGATACACCGTCAAAAATTCGTCAAAAATAAAATTAAAAAATGTAATTGACTGCTTTTTTAGCATTTTCCATCATGTCTCCTGTAAAATGCGAATATGTGTCAATTACTACTTGAACTGTATCACCAATAAGTTCAGCAACGGTTTTAAAATCAACTCCATTACCAACTAACCTAGAAGCATAGGTATGACGTAAGTCATGAATTGATATTTTATAACCTACTTTATTAAAGTTGTATCTCATTGTAGTTTTGGCATTTGCAGTTGTACCAAAAGGAAATATTCTGCTACTTATGCTGATAGGATGTTCATCTTTATATTTTTTTATTGCTTCGTTGGTAGCATCAGATAGTGGAATAGTTCTCACAGAATTAGGAGTTTTAACTTTTCCAAATCCATAATCTTTGTTTTTATTAGTAACCTTCCATTGTCTATAAACCTTTAATTCAGATTTTTGATAATTATGACAATCCCAAGTAAGACCAACAATCTCACCAATTCGCAAACCTGCAGTTGATGCAATAATCGAAATCATTTTTAAATCATCTCTTTCAATTTTAGAAATCAGATCCTGAAGCTCATCAGCATTAAGTGCTTTAATATTTGCAGTTCTGTTTTTCTTTTCCTTATCCTTAGGTACCTTAATAGAGCAAGCCGGATTAACTCTAATTATTTTATGTGGCTCAACAGCATAATCAAGTACAATTTTTAATTTTGAAACATAACCATTTATTGTACGACTTTTCAAACCTTTCTTCACCATATTGTCAATACATTCCTGAATCTCAAGAGAAGTAATATCAGCAATGACTTTTTTATTTAGCTTGGCAAAGTGCACCATGCCTTCATCATATGTGAGTATAGTACCAGCCTCTAAATATAACTCAAAATGCTTTATAGCCATATTATACAACTCTTCAAGTGTAGTGCCTTCCATTTCGATGTCAATATCTGCTTCAAATGATTCTTTTAAATTATCAACAGTACTCTGCGCCCAAGTCTTAGCATCACCTTTCTTTTTAAATCCTTGTTTTGATTTCTGCTTCCATGCATTGTTTTTCTTATAGCTTATAATCGCCTGTATACCGCCATCCTTATCCCTATAAGTAATATTATAGTCCATTATTTTAATTCCTCCTTTGTTTTTGGGTATAAAAAATAATCCTTGCATGCAGAAAGGATTATGCAGTATAATATAGATGTTCGAATGCATAAGCCCTTTGTGGCAAGTGTATCTCATAGTACCTGGTGCGCTAACACTGGGTGCTATTTTTATTTTTTATTAATTTACATAATAGATTTTGCTCTTTCAATTAATGCTGAAGACAATTTATAAATATCATCAACTGTATCTATTGAATATTTAATGCCTTCTTTTGATTCGTTTGGAATAACGATATAATTACCGCTTATATAATTACCGCTTTCTCTAAAACAAATTCTGCAAAGCCAACGAGTAACCTTATTATCTATTAATATCCCAAAATAAGATTGAGTATCTTTGTAAAACAGTCTTGATGGACTAATTATTTCTCTTAGAATAGATTTAACTATATAAAAAGATTCAAGTTCATCATGTGTGGTGTTTATTTTATTTATATTAGCTTCATCAGTCTCAAGCGTTTCCTCAGCTGAATCTGGCACAATTTCTTCATTTTCAGAAGCATCACTTTTTAAAGCGGTTTGTATTTTATCATTAACTAAATCATTAATATAATCAATCAGTGATTTCTTTAATATAGGCTTATACCTATCAACAATATTTTGTGTTTTTACGCCATCATATACTCCACTACCTAAAATTAGTCTAACAAATTCATCAGATGGATTTGAAAATTCTTCTTTAAGTACATTTCTCATAAGTCCTATATATTTTAATTCAGATGCCGTATCAATTATTTGATTCAAATCGAAATTATCTTTATGGAACTTTTTTAATTCAGGTATTTGTGCGTCCTTTAAATCTAACATATTAATTTCAAGAAATGGCTTTTCATCCATTTTATTAGGTTCATCTAAATCTGTATAAAACCTATAAACAACACCATTAGTTAAGATAGCAAACTTGGCTTTGGTGGTTCCAAAGTACCTAAAAAGCTGCGAATCATGTTTGGTCAGTTCTTCTTTTATAGATTTGCATTCAATAAGTATAACCGGCTCTTTATTATTAAGAATAGCGTAATCTACTTTTTCCCCTTTTTTTATACCCACATCAGCAGTAAATTCAGGAACAAATTCTGATGGGTTAAACACATCATACCCTAGTGTTTGGAAAAAAGGCATAATGATTGAAGTTTTTGTAGCTTCTTCTGTTTCAATTCCACCCATGATAGATTTAGTTCTTTTAGAAAAACTTTTA
>JARBUP010000077.1 GCA_029239575.1 Bacillota bacterium | reverse complement strand
AAATAATGAACAACCAAATAATGAACAAGAACCAAACCAAAATGAAAATAATGGTGAAACTGTAACATCATCAGAGCCAAATAAATATGATTTAAGTAAAACAATAGATGAAAACAATGTTGTAACAAATTCAAGCGATTTAGAAGTAGTTGTAAACAAAAAGAGATATTTACCTGAAGATTATGTTCCCGAAGATTTAGTTCCACTTGATGATTTGCCAACAGTTCTTGAAAATCCTGAAATTAATCAGTTAAGAAAAGTAGCACATGATGCATTAAAACTTCTATTTGATTCTGCAAAAGAAGATGGATATGAATTAAAAGCACGTTCAGGCTACAGATCATACAATACTCAGAGTTCATTATATAAATCATATGTAGCTAGCAACGGTCAGGAAGCTGCAGATAAATACAGTGCTAAGCCGGGACAAAGTGAACATCAAACAGGACTTGCAATTGATATTACAGCAGCATCAATGAATTTTCAATTAGATGATACATTTGAAAATACAGAAGAAGGTAAATGGGTAAAAGATAATGCTCATAAATATGGTTTTATAGTGAGATATCCTAAAGGTAAAGAAAGCATAACTGGTTATTCATTTGAACCGTGGCATTTAAGATATGTTGGTGTTGAATTAGCAAAAGAAGTTTTTGAAAGCGGATTCACATTAGAAGAATACTTTGAGTCTAAAGCTCAATAATAAAATTTTATCTTAAATTCGTAAATTAAAACAGCCTCAATATTTTCATGATTATCATGGGAATTATTGAGGCTGTTTTAATTTTTGAGTATAAAGGGAGCAGTTCATTTTATTTTATTTTGATAGCCCCTTTCTATTTATTTGTTTTTTACTACAATTATTTAAATTAAATAATTATATAAAAATAAGTCAATACGATAAATCCAAGAATTATTCTGTAGTATCCAAATGCTTTGAAATCATGTTTTTTAAGGTAATCTATCAGGAATTTTATAGCTAATACAGAAACTATATAAGCTACCAAGGAACCAACTAAAAGTATTGTCCATTCGAATCCTGAAAAACTAAGTCCAGCTTTTAATAGTTTAAAAGCTGTTGCCCCAAGCATTGTTGGAATTGCCATGAAAAAAGAAAATTCTGTTGCAACAATACGGGACGCTCCAAATAGTATAGCGCCGATAATAGTTGAACCTGATCGAGATGTTCCAGGAATAAGAGCTAAACATTGAAAAAAACCAATTGCAAAAGCTAATTCATATGAAAGGGAATTAAAATCTTTTGTTTTTGCTTTCCTGTTTCCGTTTTCTATGTAAATCATTATTAGACCATAAACTATTAAAGCTAAAGCAACTGTTATAGGGTTATAAAACAATTCATTTATTTTATCATGGAATATAATTCCGAATACACCTGATGGTATGATCGCTATAATAACTTTAATCCAAAGAGATAATGTTTCCTTTTTTTCTATTAAGGATTTATTAAATGAAAATGGATTAAGTTTATTAAAATACAATGTTACAACTGCTATTATGGAACCAAATTGTATAACAACTAAAAATGTGTTTACAAATTGTTCGGAAAAATTCAATTTAATGAATTCGTGGACTAATATCATATGGCCTGTGCTGCTTATGGGTAACCATTCTGTAATTCCCTGTACAATACCAAGCAAGACCGCCTTTAATATTTCAATCAAAATAATACCTCCGCTAATTTTTTAACATTTTCAGTATATCAATATTATTAAATATATTCAACAAATTTATAATATTTAAAATTTGGTCTTAATTCAAAACAATAAACACCTTATTAATGAAGACAAAAAAAGGAGGCAACGCCTCCTCAACTTGATACAAAAGTATTATTTAGAATTATTTTGTCATCCTGAGCGAAAGCGAAGGATCTAATGTTTTAATAGCAATAGATTCTTCACTACATTTATCGTTAGTTTGTTCATCTATGAAACATTTTGATTTTGTCTATAATATTGCTATTTCATCAATTCACAAACATCATTAGCGTATTGAACAGGATCATCAATAGGAAGTCCTTCAATTAATAACGCTTGGTTGTATAAAACATTTGCGATTTTTTTTAGTTTTTCTTTATCGTTATCAAATGCATTTTTTATTGAATTAAACATTTCGTGGTTAGTGTTTAATTCAAGTATTTTTTCAGCTTTCATATTTCCATCTGCATCAGGCATTTGATTTAAAACTTTTTCCATTTCTATAGAAAGTTCACCTTTGCTTGATAAGCATACAGGATGATTTTTAAGTCTTTTAGAAGCTTTAACTTCAGTGATTTTTCCATTTAATGATTCTTTCATGAATAAGAAAATATCTGCATTTTCTTTTATTTCTTCTTCTGATTTTGAATCGCTATTTACATCGCCTAACTCTAAATCTGAACTTGAAATACTTTTAAATTGTTTTTCTTTATATTGCATTAAAATTTTAATTGCAAATTCATCTACTTCATCAGTAAAATAAAGTATTTCATATCCTTTGTCTAAAACAGCTTCAGTTTGAGGAAGTTTTGAAATTTTATCTACATTTTCACCTGTTGCATAATAAATATATTTTTGATCTTCTTTCATACGAGAAACATAATCTGATAGTGATACAAGTTTTTTCTCACTTGAAGAATAAAACATGATTAAGTCTTGTAACTCTTCTTTGTTTGCCCCAAAACCTGAATAAAGTCCATATTTTAAAGTTTTACCAAATGCATTAAAAAACTGCTCATATTTTTCACTTTCATTTTGCTGTAATGATAAAAGTTCTGATTTAATTTTATCTTTTATTTTTTTAGCTATGAATTGTAGTTGTTTATCATGTTGTAATAATTCTCTTGAAATATTTAATGATAAATCAGCTGAATCAACTAAGCCTTGTACAAAGCCAAAATAATCAGGCAATAAATCACCACATTTATTCATTATCATTACACCATTAGAATAAAGTTCGAGTCCTTTTTCAAATTCTTTAGTGTAGAAGTCATATGAAGCTCTTGCAGGTATATATAAAATTGCATTATAACTTGTGAGACCTTCAACTTTTACATGCATATATTTCAATGGCTTTTCATATCCATAATGTTTATCCATATAGAAATTTTCATAATCTTCATCTGTTAATTCATTTTTGTTTTTACGCCAAATAGGAACCATGCTGTTTAATATTTCATCTTCATAATAATCAACATATTCCTTTTCCTTGTTTTCTTCAGCTTCTTCTTGTAATTTTCGTTTTTTAACATTCATTTTTATAGGGTACTTAATGAAATCAGAATATTTTTTTACTAATGATTTAATTGAATATGAATCTAAATAATCTTCATAATCATTATCATCATTACTTTCTTTTATTTTTAAAGTAATTTCTGTTCCAACAGTATCTTTTTCACATTCTTCAATACTATAACCATCTGCACCGCTTGACACCCATTTGTATGCAACATTTGAGTCAGCAGTTTTACTTTTAACTATAACAGTATCAGCTACCATGAATGCAGAATAAAAACCAACACCAAACTGGCCTATGATGTCGACACCATCTTTTTGTTCATTATTTTCTTTAAAATCAAATGAGCCACTTTTTGCTATTGTACCTAAGTTGTTTTCAAGTTCTTCTTTAGTCATTCCTATACCTGTATCGGAAATAACTAAAGTTCTTTCATCTTCATTTACAGAAATTCTTATGTAGTAATCTTCTTTGTTGAAAACAACATTATTATCTGTAAGTGATTTGTAATAACTTTTGTCGATTGCATCACTTGCGTTAGAAATAAGTTCTCTTAAAAAGATTTCTTTGTGAGTATAAATAGAGTTAATCATTAAATCAAGTAGCCTTTTAGATTCAGCTTTAAATTGTATTTTGTCCATTTTATCCATCCTTTCAAATATTTATATTTTAAGTAAATAAATTTACTTTATTTAAAAATTATCTGTTAGCACTCTGACTAAGTGAGTGCTAATTTTATTTTAGCAAATTTGATTAATTTGTCAATAGTTTAATGTAACTATTTATAAAAAATAAATAAAAAAGGATGCTATGCACCCTTATAATAAATTTATTTATTTAAATATAATGCATAAGTAATTTTTGTTAAAACATACACGTTTGTTTATCTGCATTCTCTTTAATAAGTAAATTATTATATTCTTGAAATTGTTTTATGGCATTAAAAGTAAATTCATCATAGTAAATTGACAATATATTTAACTTACAGTGGATTTATTTCCGAATTTAAAGCCATAATATATTTCAGTTAACTTATCCCATGTTGCTCTTCCAACTATTCCATCAGGTGAGAGACCATATGCTTTTTGAAATGCTATTACAGCATTTCTTGTATCTTCTTTAAATACATTATCCGGTGTTGGTGCAGTTATGCTTGGAACAAACTGAGATATAAAAGCAAGATATTGTTCTATTACATAAACCCCTGGTCCTTCAGAATTTAATCTATAAATAATATTTGGATATATTAATCTTGGCAATGCAATTGCATTAGGAGGTATTGTTCTTAAAGCACCAATTGCAGAATTATATAAAGCAAGCCAAGTTTCTTCGTCAAGAATTCCTGTAACTGGTAATTTTGCAATCTTTTGAAATTCAATTATAGATGCTCTTGTTGGAGGCCCTAATTGACCATTTATGTCAACTGCAGGAATTGATTCTTGAAATATGGACATTACATTTAGAAAATATTGTGCTAACTGAACTCGAGGTATAACTAATCGTGCTTCTACTTCAGGAGAAATTACATCAACTTCTCCTAATATAGCTCCCTTTGATGTTAATTCTGCAAGATTTCTTACGGCTATAAAAGTATTTCTAATACTATACCATGTACCTTTACCAATTATACCGTCGGGTGTTAAATTAAAAATTCTTTGAAACGCTTTTACTGACTGTTCCATTTGAGTAGTAAAAACTCCATTTACAGGATATATTTTAGGTATTGCAGGATAGTTGTTCGAAATAGTATTTAATGCTAATTGCATATATAATACATAAGTACCTATACTTCCAACTTTTAAAGGGCTTCCTGGGTATGATTCTGCAACAGTTCCAACTGGTGCATTATCTCTTATATTAATATCATCCCCATAATAATAAGTTAATATATCATATGGTCCTAAACCTTGTTTAGCTAAATCTACAGTTCCCCATTGATACATTCCATTGCACTCTGATACTCTACCATCGCAATAAGTAGTAAAAAGTGGTACTATTTGCCCTTGTCTTACAATATAATCATTAAAAATTTCATCGACTATTTTTTCAATTGGGTCGAAAATTCCTCTATCTTTTACGAAAAATTGATCATATTGAGTTGAATTTGTTATGTCAAATTTATATCCCCTACTTCTGTACCATTCTGTATAAACTCTATTTAAAGCAATTGAGATTATTGCGTATATATTTGCTCTTAAAGCATTTTCAGGCCAAGTAGGGTATAGCTCGCTTGATGCTACGTTTTTAATATAATCAATAAAAGGTATTGTTACATTTTCTGCAGGCTCATCAGGTCTTCCTAAGTGCACTGTAATATATTCTGGAACATAAACAATGGTTGTACCTGGAATTGGTATGCTCATAAAATCACCCCTAATTTTTATTGTTTAAATTTAAATATTATTTCTAATAAGAATTGCTTTAAAACTTACATTAATTTGATATATCAATAGGGCTTGGAGGAATTACAATATTTTCTTGGGATTCATAACCTTGAATAAGAGGTATTAAATTAATTTTTAAATTTGTTTTAACTCCAGGAAAAACTCGAAAATTTTGTATATTTTGAGGATAATAATTTTGCGCTTGAACTCTTAAATTATATGTGGAGAAATAAAATTCTTTGCTAACGAATGGATTTTGGGGATCATAAAATACATTAAGCTCCATATCAGGAATCCTTCCGCTGTCATCTGTTATTCTATGATGAATTACATGTTCTTCTTTATTTTCATTTATACTATAAACTGTAATAGATGCATTTTTAACAGGTAAAGCGCCTAATGCTGTAAAAACCCCTACAGCTAAAAATCCTATTGTAGGCTGACTTATAGGTGGCGGTTGTTCATTTGAAACTTCTAATAAATTTACATCATTAATATTTTGCTTTTTATTATTAAAATTGTTGTTTCTACGCATTATGTCACACCTTTCATATATATTATATATTTAACACTTATATTAATTAGATATATCTATAGGGCTTGGAGGTATAATAATTGTTTGTTCCGGAGCAGTTTCTTGATTTTCTCCTTGTATTACAGGAATTAAATTAATTCTTAAATTTGTTTTAACTCCTGGAAATACACGAAAATCTAAAATATTTTGTGTGTAATAATTAAATGCTTGAATTCTCATATTATATGTTGTGAAGTAAAATTCTGGACTAACTAATGGGTTTGTTGGATCATAAAAAACTGCTAATTGCATATCTTCAACTCTTCCGCTTTCATCAGTTACCCTGAAATAAAGATCTACTTCTTCAGCATTTTCATCTAATAAATAAATTGTTACAACAGCATCTTTTACAGGTAAGGCACCTAATGCTGTAAATACTCCAACAGAAGCAGATCCATATGATGGTTGTATAGTTATTTCTATTTCGTTTGATTCAGGAACATCAACTGCTGGTGTTTCAGGAGTTTGTTCGGCAGGAATTTCTTGTGGTAAAGTATCTACTGCAGGTTGTGAAGGGGTTACTTCAGCTTTTTTTATAATCATATTTTTTGCTCTGTATGGATTTAATTTATAATTATCATTTTCGTTTTGAAAGCTATTTTTATACATTTTTTAAGACACACCTTCCTTAACTTATACATTTATTTTCAATATATGCTTGAAATGAAATAATGCTCATTTAATTAAATTACAAAGAGAAAAAAATGTTAGAGTCGTAATTCATTTTTGACTGAGTTGAAAAACAATCGCAAATTTAGACGGATGCAATATATATCTTGCATTGAAAATAATTTGTGCTTTTAAAAATAAGGCAAAATAACTGTTTTGGATTTTTAAATAAAATTAATTTCATTAAAAAATGCAGAAACAGAATACTATCTTGCATTTAAATAAAAATAGTTGACTTTATTCAAAAAATTGATTATTTTATATATGTCGTGTTAATTTAATATAGTTATTAATTTAGGAGGTACAAAATTGCCAAACGATAAATTAAATGAGCTCCGAGAAAAAAGTGAGCAGTTAAAATTAGGTGGCGGGCAAAAAGCAATCGATAAGCAACATGAAAATGGCAAATTGACTGCAAGAGAAAGAGTATTAAAGCTTTTAGACCAAGGAAGCTTTGTAGAAATTGATGCATTTGTTGAACATAGATGTGTTAACTTTGGAATGGAAAAGAAAAAAGCACCAACTGAAGGTGTTATAACTGGTTATGGAACTATTGACGGAAGACTTGTATATGTATTTGCACAAGACTTTACTGTTATTGGCGGATCTTTAGGCGAAATGCATGCTGCTAAAATAGTAAAAGCTCAACAAATGGCATTAAAAGTTGGAGCTCCAATAATAGGAATTAATGATTCAGGCGGAGCGAGAATACAAGAAGGTGTAGATGCTTTATCAGGCTATGCTAAAATATTCTACAACAATACAATAGCTTCAGGCGTTATTCCACAAATTTCTGTTATATTAGGACCATGTGCAGGTGGTGCAGTTTATTCACCAGCTCTTACTGATTTTATATTTATGGTTCAAAATGTAAGTAAAATGTTTATTACTGGACCTGATGTAATTAAAACTGTAACGGGTGAAATTGTATCTGGAGAAAAATTAGGCGGAGCAATGACACACAATAGTATAAGTGGTGTTGCACACTTTGTTGATGATTCAGAAGATGAATGTATTGAAAGAATTAAAAAATTATTAAGTTTCTTACCACAAAACAATTTAGAAACAGTACCAGAAAAACTTACTTATGATGATATTAACAGAGTAGATGAAGCTTTAAATGATATTATTCCTGATAATCCAAATAAGGCTTACGATATGAAAGATATTATTTATACACTTGCTGATAGCAAGGAATTCTTAGAATATCAACCATATTTTGCGCAAAACATCATAACTGGTTTTATGAGATTAAATGGAAGAAGCGTTGGTATTATAGCAAGCCAGCCTAAAGTATTAGCAGGTTGTCTTGATATAAATGCATCTGACAAAGCAGCAAGATTTATTAGAACATGTGATTCATTTAATGTTCCTATACTTACTTTAATGGATGTACCTGGATTTTTACCTGGAACAACACAAGAGTATGGTGGAATTATAAGACATGGTGCAAAAATGCTTTATGCATATTCTGAAGCAACTGTACCAAAAGTAACAATTATCACAAGAAAAGCATATGGCGGATCTTACATTGCTATGTGTTGTAAAGAATTAGGTGCTGACATGGTATTAGCATGGCCAACTGCAGAAATAGCAGTTATGGGACCTGATGGAGCAGCAAATATTATATTTAAAAAAGATATAAGTGAAGCTGAAAATCAAGCTGAAAAACGTAAAGAAAAAATAAATGAATATAGAGAAAAAGTAGCAAATCCTTATACAGCTGCAGCAAGAGGATATATTGATGGTGTAATTGAACCATCAGAAACAAGAAAAAGAATAATAAGTGCATTTGACATGTTATCAGGAAAAAGAGAAACAAGGCCAGTGAAAAAACATGGAAATATTCCACTATAGAATGGGAGTGTTTAGATGAGTTTATTCGGAAATTTATTTAAAAAAGATAAAAAAGAAGTTTCTAATGCAGCAGGTTCAAATGTAAACAATGTACAAGAAAACACTCAAGATGATGAAATCACAGCAGTTATAGCAGCAGTTTTAGCTTCTATGGATGATGAAGAAACAGTAGCTGCAATTATGGCAGCAATTACTTCTATGCTTGGAACAAGTAATTTTATAGTAAGAAATATAAAAAGAAGTCCTGATTTAGATTCTGTATGGGCACAAGCTGGAAGAATGAAATTAATGAGATAAAAATAAAATTATTTTGACACTAAAATAAATAGTTAAATGTATAATGGAGGATTAAAATGAAAAAATTTAATGTTACAGTAAATGGAAAAGCATATGCAGTAGAAGTAGAAGAAGTTGGCTCAGGTCAACCAGCATTTACATATGCACCAGTTCAACAAGCAGCACCTGCTCCTCAAGCAGCGCCAGCACCACAAGCAGCACCTGCTCCAGTAGCAGCTCCAGCACCAAAAGCTCCAGTATCATCTGCTCCAGTAGCAGGAGAGACTATGTCAGCTCCAATGCCAGGAACTGTATTAGATATTAAAGTTTCAGAAGGCCAAACTGTAAAAGCTGGAGATATTATTTTAATATTAGAAGCTATGAAAATGGAAAATGAATTAGTAGCTCCTAAAGATGGTACAATTGCTAAAATATATACAAGCAAATCAACATCTGTAAATACAGGAGATCCACTTGTAACAATTGCATAATTTTTAAATTTTACACTTTTTATAAAAACTCTTCTGCAGTTTAAGAAGAGTTTTTTGTTTGTTAAAAAAATTTTAAATATACAACAGAGTCAACTTATGATATAATAATTTTTCGATGTGTCATTTTACAACTTTTTTCTGCAAAATTCGCGCAGAGAATGCAAGCATAGAGGGGATATAATGTTAAGCAATGAAAATTTAATTAAGATACAATTAATTAATGGATTAAAGAGAAATGTTATAAATAAAATTATAGATTATATTGAAATTAAAAATGTACGTCTTGATGATTTTAATTCATTAGTTAAGCTACTTAAAAATTTAGGCTTAAAAAAATTAAATATTGATATAGATTATATAGAAGAAGAAGCTTTTAATATTATAAATTTATGTAAAAGATCTAATATAGAGATAGTTGGTTTATATGATGAAAAATATCCAAATAAGTTAAAATATATGGAAGATAAGCCGTTGGTTTTATATATTAGAGGAAATTCGGATTTATTAAATCATTATAGCAATATATCAATAGTAGGATCTAAAAATCCTTCTCAAAAGTGTTATGAAATTAGTTCAATATTATCAGAAAAACTTGCAGAAGAAAATTGCTGTATTGTAACCGGTTTATCTGAAGGATGTGAAGAAGCTGCACATACAGGAAGTATAACAGCTAATGGTAAAACTATTGCTGTAATACCATCAGGACATAACAAAATTCAAAAGACAAGCAAAATGCTTTATAATATGATTTTATTAAATGGTGGAGCAGTTGTTTCAGAATTTCCTCCAAATACAAAATCAGATAAAAATTCATATATTGAAAGAAACCGCATTGTTGCCGCTCTTTCTGAAGGAATGATAGTTATAGAGGGAGACAAAAAAGGTGTTACTTATCACGCTGTTAAATATGCAAAGGAATTAAATAAACCAATTGCATTTACAAATATAATAGAAGAAACTTTAAGCAATATTAAAAATAGTGAAAATATTTATATGATAGATAGCTTTACAAAATTAGAAAATTTTAAAAATAAATCTATTGAAAAAAATCTTGACAAGGTACACTAATAGTAGTATAATCAATTTTGTTGTCACACGAAAAATGTCACGCGGATGTGGCGGAATTGGCAGACGCACCAGACTTAGGATCTGGCGCCTACGGCGTGGGGGTTCGAGTCCCTTCATCCGCACCAAACAAA
>JARBUP010000076.1 GCA_029239575.1 Bacillota bacterium | reverse complement strand
AAAACAAAAGATTTGGGCGAAATAGGTGAAATGCTTTCAGGTGTTGTAACAGAATTAAAAAGTTTTGATGTAGATGAAGAAGAGAAAGGATTTTTTGGGCTCTTCAAAAAGTCATCAAATAAACTTACAGCTATGAAGGCTAAATATGATAAAGCAGAAATAAATATAAATAAAATCTGTGAATCCTTAGAAAAGAATCAGATGCAGCTTTTGAAAGACATAGCAATGCTTGATAAAATGTATGATCTTAATAAAACATATTTTAAAGAACTTTCTATGTATATACTGGCTGGTAAAAAGAAGCTTGATAAAGTTCAGAAAGAAGAGTTACCATTACTCATGGAAAAATCAACTATAAGTGGTACTCCAGAAGATGCACAGGAAGTTAATGATTTAATTGCCATCTGCAACCGTTTTGAGAAAAAGATTCATGATTTGGAGCTGACCAGAATGATATCTATTCAAATGGCACCACAGATCCGTTTAGTTCAGGGAAATGATACTATAATGGCTGAGAAAATCCAGTCCACCATAGTAAACACAATTCCTCTATGGAAAA
This sequence comes from Bacillota bacterium, assembly GCA_029239575.1. Taxonomy (GTDB): domain Bacteria; phylum Bacillota; class Clostridia; order Tissierellales; family Sedimentibacteraceae; genus Sedimentibacter. The sequence goes on along the minus strand of JARBUP010000076.1, from coordinate 10,362 downwards.
GCCAGATGGTTTTAGCATTGGGAGTTACACATTCAGGTCAAGCTGCAAAAGCTCAGAGAGAAGTAACGGATATGACCAATGAATTATTAAGAAAAAATGCAGAAAAACTTAAAATGGCAACAATAGATACAGCCAAAGAATCAGAACGTGGAATTGTAGATATTGAAACACTTCGTATCACCAATGAGTCATTGATTTCAACCCTGGATGAAGTGATGCGTATTCAGACAGAAGGCCGCCAAAAGAGGAAAGAAGCAGAAATCGAGTTGAACAGAATTGAGAGAGAATTGAAAAATAAGCTTTTAGAAGTGAGAAGTTAAAAGCAAATGAAATTCGAATAATATACAAAATAAGGGAAGATCCACTTATGAGGTCTTCCCTTTAGATTTTCAATTAATAAATTTCAAAACTAATTTAACGCTAACTAATGCTATTTATATTTTCATTATAGGCAAGTAATTCCGAAATTTTCTGAGCAGTAGATATAACTGTATTTTTTATAGTTTCTATATAATCCATTGTCATACGAGTAATTGGTCCTGAAACACTAATCCCAGCAACAACTTTTCCTGTATAATCTTTAATACTTGCAGATATACAGCGAGCGCCAAGTTCACACTCTTCATTATCCAATGCAAATCCTTGAATTCTTATTTTTTCAAGTTCTTTTAATAATTCATCTTTTCCAATAATGGTATTAGGCGTTAAAGAAGAAAGCCCTTTTACTGATACTAAATTATTTATTTGTTTTACATCATAATTTAAAAGCATTAATTTTCCAACACCAGTACTGTGCATTGGAGCTATTTTTCCTATTCTTTGCGTTATCCTAAGCATACCATCTGGCCCATCAATTACATCTATGTAAATAACTTCCATATTTTGCTCTATTGCTAAACAAACTGACTCTTTACATTTTTTTGACAACTCAATTAAATATGGGTGTGCAATATCTCTGATGCTTGTTTGAGAACTTACCAAACTACCTATATGCATAAATTTAAGTGATAAAGAATATCTAAGAGTATTAGGATCTTGATTTGCATATCCACATACCATTAATGTATTTATAAGTCTTAAAGTTGTACTTGCTGGCATTTCTACTTTTAATGCTATATCTTGAAGTCGTAGGGGATCCCTGCTTTGAGACATTGTTTCAATAATTTGTAATACTTTTTCAACTGATTGATTAGTTTTTGCTAACTTTTCCGGCATTTATACCTCCTGAAATATTATTTTACTATGTGAAATAATAGCATATTATTTTATTAAAATCAATATTTAAATTTTAAGTGTTGTTAATTATTGACAACTTTAAAATAAAGTGTTAAAATTAATTATATTGAAATTGTATTTCACATAGTGAAATAATATTTTTATAAATAATAATATAGAAGGAGCAAAGTGATATGAAAAATCAAAAATTAGTAATGATTCCTGGACCAACACCAACCGTAAGATCAATAACAAATGAAATGGGTAGAGAAACTGTAGCTTTTGGAGATCCCGAATTTATAAAAGATTTTAAAGAATTAGTAATTGATTTAAAAAATTTATTAAAAGTAGATGGTGAATGTTTTGTAGTAGCTGGTACTGGTACTATGGCAATGGAAATGGCAGTTGCAAACGTTACAAAAAGAGACGATAATATTTTAATAGTATCTAACGGATTTTTCGGCGACAGATTCATTGATTTATGCCAAAGAAAAGGGTTAAATGTTGATGTTTTACAAGCTCCTTGGGGTGAGGTAATTTCTGCAGAAACAATTGAAAATAAATTGAAAGAAAAAAATTATGCTGCTATTACTGTAACACATGTTGATACAGCTACAGGTGCACGTGCCCCAATTGAAGAAATCGGTAAAGTAATTAAAAATTTCCCTGATACAGTATATATAGTTGATGGAGTTGCTGCAACAGCTGGAGAAAGAGAATATGTTGATGATATGGGAATAGACATATTGTTTACAGGTTCTCAAAAAGCATTTGGTGTTGCACCAGGACTTGCAATTTTATGGGCTGGACAAAAAGCTTTAAACAGAAGAAAATCTTTAGGTATTATTCCTGAATTTTATATAGACTTTGAAAAATGGATCCCAATAATGAACGATCCTTCTAAATATTTCGCTACACCAGCCGTAAATCTAATTTGGGCTTTAAAAGAATCTGTAAGAATAATAAAAGAAGAAGGAATTGAAAATAGATATGACAGACACAAAAGAGTATCCGATGCAATAAATGCTTCTCTTGAAGCAATTGGATTCGAAATACTTGCAAAAGAAGAATTCAGATGCAATACTCTTTCAAATGTTTTATATCCTGAAGGAATAAATGACGCAGAATTTAGAAAAATTTTGGCTGAAGAAGGTGCAATGGTAGCTGGTGGTTTAGCAGCGTATGCTGGAAAAATGTTCAGAATAGGCCATATGGGAAATATAGATGACCATACAGTTTATTCTACTATAGCTGCAATAGAAAGAACTATGATAAAATTAGGATATGAATACGAAAAAGGAATAGGACTCAAAACTTTATTAGAAAAAATGCCAGTAGATGCTTTAGCTTTTTAGTTTAAACAAAAAACAGGAGGACTTAAATGTCATTTATAAAGATAAAAGGTGTTATTCCGCCAATGATAACTCCATTTAATGAAAACGATGAAATGGATTATGAGAAACATGTTTATAATATACAAAAATGGAACGAATATGATTTAGCAGGCTACTTAGTTCTTGGTTCAAATAGCGAAACTGTTTATTTAACTGAAGAAGAAAAATTGAAATTAGTTGATTTAACTGTTAAACATAAAAAAGATGGAAAAATAGTGATGGTTGGAACTGGAATGGAGTCCACAAAAGCTACTATTGATCTTACAAATAAAGCAGCTGATTTAGGAGCTGATTGTGCTTTAATAGTCACTCCATTTTATTATGGTGATAAAATGAATGATGAAGCATTAATAAATTATTACACAGAAGTAGCTGACAAAGTTAAAATTCCTGTATTAATTTACAATGTTACAAAATTTACTCATGTAAATATTTCACCCAAAGCTGTTAAAGTATTGTGTAAACATCCAAATATTATTGGTATGAAGGATAGCTCTGGAAGCATTCCTCAGCTTATAGATTTTAAAAGAGCTATTGGAAATACAGAATTTAATTTGATGGTTGGTACTGCATCAGCTTGGTATCCTGCACTTACTCTTGGTGTTCAAGGTTCTGTAATGGCACTTGCTAATTGCTGCCCACAAGAATGCATTGATGTACAAAATGAATATGAAGCAGGCAATTTAGAAAAAGCAAAAGAAATTTATGAAAGAGTATTTCCAGTAAACAGTGCTGTAACTGGAAAATATGGAATTGCAGGTTTAAAATATGCATGTGATATATTGGACTTTAAAGGCGGTTTTGTAAGAAAACCACTTTTACAATTAAAAGAACAGGAAAAAAATGATTTGACTGAAATATTAAAAACAGCGGATGTTTATCAAGAACTATCCATAGCAGATTAAAATATTTTTCAAACTTAAAATTAAAAACATCACACAAAAAGGCGGTTTTTTAAAAAACCACCTTTTTTATTACACAATATATAATTTGCAAATAAAATAAATTAAATTATATATTTAAATCCTCTATTTATATTAATTAAATCTCTAAGTACAGATGCAGCTGCTGGCGTTACTCCTGATGCACCTCCAATAATTGTTAAATCTCCCAGAGTATCTGAATTATATTTTACTGCTTTATTTTTCCCATCAACTACATACAAAGGATTTTCAGGTCCAATTTTCTCAAGTTTAACGGATATATCTAAACCATTTTCTTTTCTTATTGCTCTGCCAACTAATTTATACTTTTTTCCTTCATTTAATGCTTCTTGAATATCAGAATATTTTATTTTAGTTATGCCTTCTATATTAACATCATTTAATGTTTTATTCTCATCCATAAGTACATTAGTTAAAATTAATAGTTTTGTAGCAGTATCCCATCCATCAACGTCAAGCTCAGGATTTTTTTCTGCAATACCTATATCTTGAGCCTTTTTTAAAGCTTCTGCATACTCTGTTTTATTATTTTCCATTTCATTAATAATAAAATTTGTTGTACCATTTAATATTCCTTCAATTGAATTTATTTTAGAACCTGCCAATTCAATTATCCCGCTGTTTATTGAAGGAAGCGCACCGCCTGTAGTACACCCTATTCCAAGCTGAACATTATTTTGTTTGGCTACTTTTTTTAATTTATTATATTGTAGAAGAATTGGACCTTTATTTGCTGTGATTACATTAAATCCATTTTGTAGTGATTTTAAAATATGCGACATTCCAGGTTCTCCGTCAGTAATATTAGTATGTGTCATTTCAATAACTGTGTCTACATCCTTATAATCTAATAACATTTGAAAATCAACATCTTTTGAACCACCACAAGGGTATTCAAATATGTTTTTATTTTTTAATGAATAATCCATAAATTTAATTAAATCAATTCCATCAGAGTCATAAACTCCACCTTTACTACCTATAACATAATTTACTTTTAAATCCATTCCTTCATTTAACAGTTCAGCTTTTTTATCTATCAATAGCTTTATTAATGCTTTTCCAACTCCGCCAAATCCTATTATAGCTATTCTCATATTAACTCCTATTTTTTTATTATATATAACTTCAACGGTTTTTCGAATTTATTTACTCATCAATTATAATACTTAATTTTTATAAAATAAATAATTTTTTACAATTTTTCCATTCTTTTTCCTAATTAGAATATTACTTTTTAAGAATAAAGTGTTACATTTTCATATAAAAAAGCTGAAAATTAGATTATTTCTACTTTCAGCTTTTCTATATACTATATTATTCTTTCTTGCTTTAAAAAGAATTATATTTTAATTTATTTGGTTAATTAAAATTTTACAAACATAGTTGATAAATTAGTTTCTATTTTAAGTTAATATTACAAATAAAAACGGTTTTAATGATTACAAAGAATAAATTAAGGATGTTTTCTATAAAATATCTAATTTTAGGTATTATTTAGCGACTTATTCATTTTACAAATATTAAATATTTAATTATAATAAATGTATAGAATAAAATAATTTTTCTCAAGATCACAAGGCGGCTGTTGATGCAATAGACCGTACATTACAAATAATGGAGAGATATCGCAAATGAGTATAGAAAAACAATCAAATCCAATCCCCCAAGGCAAATATGTTCCGGCAACTCGTGGAGGTAACTTTATTTACACTGCAGGCATGACACCAAGAAATAATGGCGTATTGATTTTAACAGGGAAAGTAAAATATGATGAACCTATTGAAACATATAGAGAAGCAGTTAAACAGGCTACTAAAAATTCTTTAACTGCAGCAAGAAATATGCTTAAAGAAAATGAGCAATTAGAACGTGTTCTTTCGCTTTCAGTTTTCGTTAATGCTGATGAAAATTTTACTGATCATTCTAAATTAGCAGACTTTGCATCTGATTACCTTTTTGATGAACTAGGCGAAGCAGGTATAGGTTGCCGTGCTGCAATAGGAGTTTATTCACTTCCTGGAAATGCGCCTGTAGAAGTTCAGATGGTTCTGATGGTATCTAATTAAAACAAAAATAATAAAATTTATATCTGATATATTTTAAACAACAGACTCATAAATGCAAAATGCATAATAAGAGTCTCTTTTATCCTTTTATATTACTCGCCCTTCAATCAACAATTAAATTGCAGGGCATTTTTAATCAATTAATAATAATTCAAACAAGAAATTATGAACATTTAGTTTCATTAAATAAAAAAATATCGAAGCTGTTAACTGACTTCGATATTTTTTTAAAAAATCATATCATGGAAAATTTATTTATTTCTATCAGCAATAGGAAATTATTTAAATAATTTCTCAAATTTATTTTAATCTTTATAGACTAAGTATAAAACAAATTAATCATATAGTCCAATACATAAAAACTATAGTCTATATAGATCAAACTTATATTTATAGAATCCAAATATCAATAAAAGAGAATTGTTTATATTAAAGCTATGCTGATGAAAAAAGCATGTCACTCAGCAAAAAAGTTTCTACATGAAACTTTTAAATGAAAAATCAACTTTCTCAGTTTTATTTACTTATTAGTACATGAAAAGAAAAAGTCAATAGAAAGTACATTAACTTTCAATTGACTTTAACTCTATTAAATAAATAAAATAATATCTTTAATGTAAAAAATCTGATAAATATATTTTATATCCTTTTATTAGATTTTTATTATCTAATGTAATGCTTAAATTATAATTTAATTTATACTGGAATTGCTCCAATTAATATTGCCGTGAATAACTGTATAAAGTAAATTGGAAGTGCCCATTTAAAGAAGGCTCTTTGATAGTCTCCAAAATCGACTCCAGTTCTATCAACAAGTACATATAGAAATGCAACCAATGGACTGCAAAATCTTGTTGCTTGCCCTATAAGAGATGCTACTCCTACCTCTACTGGTGTTGCTCCAAATGAATACGCTATTGGCGCTATAACCGGTAGTATTCCAAAATAAAACGCGTCATTTGGAAGGAATATGAGAGCAGGTAGAGATACTAAAGCCAGCAATAAAGGAACATAAGTTCCCATTGTAGATGGAATAAATGATACAATATTTTGAGCTATTGCTTCGCTCATTCCGCTGCCATTTAATATTCCCATTATTGCCCCGGCTCCAAAAACCAGACCTACAGGTCCTAAGGCTTCTTCTCCATTTGCAACAAGTCTTTTAGCTTGAAGTCCAGGATCTTTGTAGTTAACTAACAAAGCAAATGCTGTAGCAACTAAAAATATTACGCCTCCGTCTATCAAACCAATAATCAAAATAGCCATTACTGCAATTGTCAGTATAAAATTAAACCAGAAAAGTTTAGGTCTTTTTAATTCCTTATTTTTTTCCTGTAATTCAAATATTATTTCGTTTATATCATTTTCGTCTATATTAGAATTTCCGTTTGAATGGTAGTTAAGCCTTTTTCTTTCATTCATTCCAAGTTTCCATGCCATGAACATTGCAAATACAAGTGATACAGCCATACCAGGTATTATAGGCAGGAAAAATTCCTTAGGTCCGATGTTTAATACAGGCATAGCTCTGGCCATCGGTCCACTCCATGGAACATAGTTCATAATAGAATTTGGAATAGCTATGAGCAATGCTAAATATATCTGATTCATCTTCATTTTCTTAAATAATGAAAGCACTGCAGCAGTTACAATCAAAACAGTTGTTGTTCCATCTCCGTCAAGCGAAACTATTGCGGAAATTATTGCTGTAACAATACATATTCTGAGAGGATCGCCCTTTGTCATTTTGATAAGTTTTGTACACATAGGATCAAATAATCCTACATCAAGCATAATGCTAAAGAACAAGATTGCAAACAATAATAATGTTGCAGTACCCATTGTTCCTTTAATCACTTTACCTTCTACAACTTTATAAAATATACCTTCTTTTAGCCAAGTAAATGCTTCAAGAATTGAAATATCTTGTATAAAACATACAATTATACCAAAAAACATAGGTACCATAATTAATCCAACAAATGGAGAAATCTTTTTCTTAAGCAGCAGAACCATAAATACTATAATCATTAAATAACCAAGATATGCTAACATGATTTTACCTATTACTATTTATAATATACTGTTCCAGTCATAATTTTTCTAGTGGTTCTATGACTCGATACAGAATTTATAACAGTTCCTTTCTCATTTTTTTCAAATTTTATTGATACATCTATTAATCCATCACCATGTCCAAACTTTAATTGATTTTTTAGTTTTTCCGCTGATAATATTTTGTTAGGAATGGTTCCTTCTATAACACATGCTGCTGCTGTACATAAAGCTCCAGTCAGTGCTATAGTTTTATGTGCTTTCTGCATGCTCATCATTCTTACAGAAAGGTCAAAATCACTTACTTTTAGTCCAAGTCCGCTAATTGTTTTATAATCCTGAGGTTTAGATACAATTGTAAGCTTAGGAACTCCAGGCGACGTTGTGGCACCATCCTGCCAATTATCAACTATTCCCATTCTAACAGCTGCTTCTCCTCTAATTTTCTCTAATAATATCAACAAATCCTTATCAGAGTCAATATAATTTGCGTTCTCTATTCCACTTAATCCAACATCTTTTGCATCAACATATACCAAAGGATTAGCAGCATCAACTATAGATACTTCAACATTACCAACTCCTTCTACACATAACATGTCCACTACATTGCCAGTTGGCAACAATTTGCCAGTAAAACTTCCACCGGGATTCAAAAATTCAAGCTCAATTTTTGAAGCTGTTCCTGGCACACCTGATATTGAAAAATCGCCATTATATTCTATTTTTCCGTTTGGTGTAGGTACATGCTCATAAATAATCTTTTTAGTGTTTGTGTTATATACTCTTACAGTTGTTACTGGAGATTTAACCTCAACTAAATTATTTTCTATTGCAAAAGCACCCACTGCTGAAGATATATTTCCGCAGTTTCCTGCATAAGATACTACGGGCTTGTCTATTGAAACCTGTGCAAATGTATAATTTACATCCCAATTTTCTTTTTCTTCTTTTGATATAATCGCAACTTTGCTTGTCGTTGAAACTGAACCGCCTAACCCATCTATTTGTCTCTCATCAGGACTTCCTATAACCTTGAGCAATACTTCGCTTAATTCCTCTTTGTTGGCAGGCAATACATCTTCCATAAAAAATACACCTTTGCTGGTTCCCCCCCGATATATGCTGCATGGTAATTCTTTTAACATTTCTGCCTCCTGTAATCATTTTCATAAAATCATTTATTCTGCAATTGCAATTGTGATTATATAGCAAACATTATCAAAAGTAAAATCAATATACTTTATATATATAATAAGTCTTACTTATAATTATGGCCGTTTTTTTTAATCAGCTTAAGTTAATCCGTCTTAAAAAATTTACATTATTTTTTTAAGACGGATCAAACTATAACTCTGTTTCTGTAATTATTTTCTGTTATAATTTATCAAACTGCCTGCAACAATTATTTCTCTTTCTTCAGGTGTCATTTCATCAATCATAAGTTCAAACTCTGTAACATCTTCTGATATGACATATGCATTTACTTTAGGCTCGTTATTTAAAATTGCTTTTATTATATCAGGGACAAAAATATAATTTCCATTCTTAAATGGTGTTTCCCCTTTAAATATAAAAGGAATCATTCCCCAGTTAATAAGGTTGCTTCTGTATCTTTTTGTTGCATACTCTTCTGCAATATTAGCACTACCGCCTAAAACTCTTTGGCAACTTGCTGCCTGTTCTCTCGCACTGCCATCTCCAGGTTTTATTGCATAAACAACACTTCCAATGCATGTATTTAAACTATCTACATTTTCATATCCTTTTATGCTATTAATTTTATCCATTGTATTCTTAAATTCTTCATTATTTGCTTCAGGTCGAATTCTCTTTATTCTTTCCTTTTCAATTTCAAGGATCTTTTTAGCATTACCAACATAATCAGGATCTTTTCTGCTTAGTGTAAATTCTGCCAGCCCTAATGGGTTAGAACGGAAAGTAGAAGTTTCTCCTGAAGGAATAAGTTCATCAGTAGTAGTTACTGGATCTGTAATATAACTAGCCACTTTTAAAATTAAATTATCTTCAAGTTTTGGCATTTCGGGCCAATCTACAATGCTTGGACCGTATTCCAGTTCTTTTTTCTCATCTTGTTTATTAAATCCATAATACACTCTGTTGTCATATACAGTTTTATCAAATTCGTATTCAGGAATCTCTTCGTTATAGTCCATTGATGCAGCAGATGTTAAATAGCCTCCGTTTGCTGCTGTAGCTGCTATTGACCTGGCATCCATCAGTCCAACATATGAAAGTTGACCTTCTCCAGGTTTAGAACCTTCTCTATTTGGGAAGTTACGTGTCGTATGTCTTATACTAAATCCTTGGTTAAATGGTGAATCTCCCGCACCAAAGCAAGGACCACAAAATGCTGTACGAATTGTTGCACCTGCTGTCATTAGGTTTGCTATATAACCTTTTTTAGTTAAATCTATCATTACTGGTTGTGATGATGGATATACTGATAGGGAAAATATATCATTACCTACGTTTTTACTTTGTAAAATGTTTGCTGCGGTAATAATATTTTCATACATACCTCCGGCGCAACCCGCAATGATACCTTGGTCTACTTTGAATTTTCCATTAACTATTTTATCAGTAAGTTTTACTTTAATATTTGGATTATCAAAAAGTTTTTGACTTTCTATCTCTGTCATCCTTAAAATATCTTCTAAATTA
>JARBUP010000075.1 GCA_029239575.1 Bacillota bacterium | reverse complement strand
TTACTATTATTTATGTTTTTGTCATTTTCATTTATAATACCATTTTTTAAATTAATATTAGTTTTTTCCCAATCTTCAGAGGACTTTTTTAATTCATTAACATAAAATTTGGTTGTTTCTTCATCTTCTGATAAATATAGGGCATATGCATCCTTAGTAATTTTTTGACTAAGCATTCTTTGTCTTCCAGAAATATTTATTATATTAGTTAATTCTAAATTTCTGTTGATTTCATATTGCAATATAAGATGTTTAGCAACACCTAAAATCAATATTATAATCATTGCAGGAATAAACCTTAACAAAATAATTTTAGAAACCTCAGCGTACTTTAATTTTCTTTTTATCATGATATCCTCTATTTTTATCATAAATATATTATTAATATATTAAAAAAGGCATAAATTCTGCCTTTTTTAATATACACACATTTTTATTTATTTTTTAATGATTGTAGCCTTTCAACTACTTTTTCCATCATTGATTGATATTTTGTAAGTTTTTCTCTTTCTTCTTTAACTACATTTTCTGGAGCTTTGCCCATGAACTTTTCATTGTTTAGTTTTCCATGAACTCTGTCTAATTCGCCTTGAAGTTTAGCTTTTTCTTTTTCAAGTCTTTCAATTTCTTTTTCAAAATCTATTAAATCAGCTAATGGAAGATAAATTTCTGTTCCATCTATAACTGAAGATGCTGTATCTTCACCTATTTGTGTTTTATCATTAACTGCTTTAACTTCTGTTATATTAGCTAATGTAGCAAAATAACTTGCTCCATTTACTATATATTCTTTGCAGTTTTCTTTAGAAGGTATGAATATAGCTCTTGCTTTTTTAGATGGAGCAACATTCATTTCAGCTCTTACATTACGGATACTTCTTACTGCTTCCATAATGAATTCCATATTAGCTTCAGCTTCTTCAAAGTTTTCTTCTTCTTTAAACTCTGGCCAACTTGCTTTAACTAATCTTGAATCGCAATTTGGCAAGTAAGTCCATATTTCTTCTGTTATAAATGGCATAAATGGATGAAGTAATTTCAACATGTCTTTTAAAACTTTTATTAATACAAATCTTGCTGTATCTTTATCTAATCCATCTTCGCCGTATAATCTTGGTTTAACTATTTCTATATACCAATCGCAATATTCATTCCAAATGAAATCATAAACTCTTTGTGCTGCAATTCCAAGTTCAAAGCCATCAAGGTTTTCAGTCATTTCTTTTGTTGCTTTGTTTACTCTTGATAAAATCCATTTATCTTCTGTTTTATAATTAGCTTTAGCTGTTTCTACATCTATTATTTCGCCTTCTATGTTCATCATAACAAATCTTGATGCATTCCATAGTTTATTGGCAAAATTACGACATGATTCTAATTTTTCAACTTTAAAACGCGTATCATTACCAGGTGAAATACCAGTCATAAGCATGAAACGTAAAGCATCTGCTCCATATTGATCAATTATTTCTAAAGGGTCAACTCCATTTCCCAGAGATTTGCTCATTTTTCTACCTTCAGCGTCTCTTACTAAACCGTGAACAAATACATGTTTAAATGGAGATACATCAGTCATTTCTAATGCAGAAAATACCATTCTAACAACCCAGAAAAATATTATGTCATATCCAGTAACTAAAACATCTGTTGGATAGAAATATTTTAAGTCTTCTGTATTGTTTGGCCAGCCCAAAGTTGAAAATGGCCAAAGTCCAGATGAAAACCAAGTATCTAAAACATCTTCATCCTGTTTAATATTTTGGCTTCCACATTTTGAACAACTATGAGGAGCATCCTTTTGAACCATTATTTCATTACAATCTTGGCAATAGTATGCAGGTATTCTATGTCCCCACCACAATTGTCTCGATATACACCAATCCCTTATATTTTCAAGCCAATGAGTATATATTTTATTAAATCTTTCTGGTACAAATTCAACATCTTTATTCTGTTCTGCTTTTAATGCTGGTTCTGCTAAATCCTTCATTGCAACAAACCATTGATCAGATACACGTGGTTCTACAATTGTATGACATCTGTAACATGTACCTACATTGTGGTCAGTGTCTTCAGCTTTTAATAAGTATCCGTTTTCTTCAAGTTCTTTAACAAATAATTTTCTGCATTCATAACGGTCTAAGTTGTTATATTTTCCTGCAACTTCATTCATGGTACCATCTTGATTCATGCAATTTATTTGCTCTAAATTGTGGCGAAGTCCTATTTCAAAGTCATTAGGATCATGACAAGGTGTTATTTTTAATGCTCCAGTTCCTTTTGTCATATCAGGATATTCATCTGCTATTTCAAAGTCATTAGGATCATGACAAGGTGTTATTTTTAATGCTCCAGTTCCTTTTGTCATATCAGGATATTCATCTGCTATTATAGGAATTTCTCTTCCAACTATTGGAACTATAACTTTTTTACCTATTAAATGTTTATATCTTTCGTCATCATGATGAGCTGCTATAGCTACGTCTCCAAAAATAGTTTCAGGACGAGTTGTTGCAACTACAAAATATTCATCTTTATTATCAACATAAGGATATTTAACAAAATAATATTTACCAGGTGTATCTTCATGGTCAACTTCAGCATCTGACAAAGTTGTTTGGCAATCAGGACACCAGTTTATTATTCTGTTTCCTCTGTAAATAAGTTTTTTCTCATATAATTTAATGAAGAATTCTTTTACTGCTTCGTTACATCCTTCATCCATTGTAAATCTTTCTCTTGACCAATCACATGAATCACCAAGCTTTTTCATTTGGCCAACAATTGTTCCACCAAATTCTTCTTTCCAATTCCATGCTCTTTTTAAAAACTCTTCACGGCCTAAATCTTCTTTAGATTTTCCTTCTTCTTTTTTAATTCTTTCAACAACTTTAACTTCAGTTGCAATACTTGCATGGTCAGTTCCTGGTAACCACAACGCCTCATAACCCTGCATTCTTTTCCATCTTATTAAAACATCTTGTAATGTATGGTCTAATGCATGGCCCATATGTAATTGTCCTGTGATATTTGGAGGAGGTAAAACAATTGTAAAAGGTTTTTTATCAGGATTAGGTTCTGCTTTAAAACAGTTTTCTTCCATCCATGAGCTGTATATTTTATCTTCAAATTCTTTTGGGTTATACTTACTTGGTATATTTGTTGTCATTATATATATCCTTTCGTTTTTTAATTTACATCTCAGTCTCGTTCACCAATTTATCTGCTCACTATCGTTCGCATAAATTGGGAACTCGTTGCGGTTGACCTACCGCTGTTTTTCAGAAAAAACCGTTCTGTAAAACAGGGTTAGGGCATACAAAAAGCGGACTTTCTCCCTCTAAAAGGACGAGAAAACCCGCGGTACCACCTTAATTCCAATTGGCTCTTAATTTTTTAACGGAAATCCGTTTAATCTTACTCTATTCAGATTAAATGCTCTAAAGCTACCTTCAATACAAATTTACTCATGAAGTCTTTCAGCCCTTGTACTTCAATCTCTTAAAAGTGTTTGTATTTACTCCTCTTTTTCACTGCATTGTCTTTATTTAATTATAATTCATAATAATAAAATTTTAAATCTTTGTCAATAGTTTAGTAAAATTAAACACAAAAATAATTAAACATATCCATAAAATTTTCAAAATATTAAAGCTTGTATTTAAATATATTATTATAATTACAAACAAAGGTTAAGCTTTAATTAGCTTAACCTTTGTTTGTAAATTATTTAATTGAATATTACATTATTTTGCCTATTATTTTTATAACATCTTCCTTAACTGGTTTTTTTGGATTAGTAGCTGTACAAGCATCTAAAAGAGACTTTTCTGCTATTTCGTTCATGTTCAATTTCACTTCATTTAAATCAATCCCACATTCTTTTAATGAAGATGGTATATTCATCATCTTACGCATTTTTTCTATTTCATGAATTAAATTTTTTACTCCAATTCTAACATTAGAAGATGGTAAATTTAATAGTTTAGCAATTTTAAAATATTTCTTCGCCGCGTCACTGTGTTCCATATAATTATTGTCATTAAAACACGAATTGTATTCTATTATTGTTGGTAAAAGAATTGCATTTGCCCTTCCATGAGGAATATGAAATTTTCCTCCTAATGTATGAGCTATTCCATGATTTAAACCCAAAGAAGCTGAATTAAAAGCAATGCCAGCCATACATGATGCATTATGCATCTTTTCCCTTGCTTTTAAATTATCTCCATTTTTATAAGATATGGGTAGATACTCAAAAGCAAGTTCTAATGCTTTTTCAGCTAAAGCATCTGAACAGTCAGAAGCATTAACTGAAACATATGCTTCCAAAGCATGCGTTATTACATCCATACCAGTATCAGCAGTTACGCTTGGTGGTGCTGATTTTACAAGTTCAGGTGAAAGTATTGCTACATCTGGCAAAAGTCCTTCTGATACGAGCGGATATTTAATTCCTTTTTTTCTATCAGTAATAACAGAAAACATAGTTGCTTCTGATCCAGTCCCACTTGTTGTAGGTATTGCAAAAAGTTTTATATTTTCAACTTTGTTTATATTCTTAGTCATCTCCCTAATAGCTTTAGCTGCATCTATAGGAGAACCTCCGCCTAATGCTATAATTATTTCTGCTTTTGATTTAATAAGTATTTCTACACCTTTAGATATAACTTCTATATCTGGATCAGGCAGTATTTCGCTAAATACTATAATATTGCAATTTATAAGTTTATCTTTTATTTTATCAACTACACCGGACTTTTCCATAAATGAATCAGTTACTATCATTACATTTTTATTATTAATGTCCTTCAATTTATCCATTGAATCTTCGCCATAATATATTTCAGTTTTCACTTTAAAAATATTCATTAATTAAATTCCCTTCGCCTTTTTTATATTAATTAATAAAAAGTTGCTAAAAATAATTTTCATTAATTTTTAACAACTCTTTATTTTTATAAAATCTTTTCAATTAATTCTTTATGAGGTGATGCAATAACAGAGCTGCTGATAATAGTGCCCTCATCTTGAAGTTCATTCATGCAAGCTTTAACTGCTGAGTTAACTGATGAAAGTTCACCTGAAAATATTAGGAATCCTTTGCCTCCTAAACCTCTGGCTATTCTAATTTCTATCAAATCTACATTTGATGCTTTAACAGCAATATCTCCTGCCTTAACAGATGTAACAGCAGATATGGTTTCTATAACCCCTATTGACTTTACATCATCTATTTGTGAAGTACCAGAAAGTGCTGGTATAACTTTTTCACTGATGTTATTTATTATTTGATTGTCAACTATAAAAATATCACTTGTTTTAATACCGATTTCAACAGCATTTTTTACTGAGCCAACATTTCCGGTTACAATTATAATGTATTTACCTGGGCAAATTGGAGTTGCCATTACTAATTCCACATCAGCGGACTTTAACATTTCATCTGCAGCCTTTATTCCAATTGCAATGCTCCTAACTTCTATTAATCCTAATGACTTATTCATTATACCACTTCTTTCTGTATAATTTGTATAGTTAAAACATAGCTTGTATTATAAATACTGACATAAATATAGCTATTGCAGGAGGATCTATATGCGTATCACAATGGCTGTTAAATGTATGTCCTGCGAAATCTCCCAACAACGAACCAACAATTCCAAAAATAACTCCCATAAAAGGATTTCCAGATAAAACTGCTGCCATTGCTGCTGGATATGTTATATGATGTGTTGCAGGTGTTGCAAATCCGGTTTGTGTAAATATTAAAGATATTGCGCTTATACCAAAGCATATTACCGGGAATATAGCTATTAACGCTGGGTCCACTCCAGAAGCCTTTAAAGAAGCTGCAACATACCCAACCATAATACCTATTCCACCACCAATTACAATATTGTAAATTAAAGCATTACCTGATGAGAAATATACCCTTTTACCGCTACCTTCATATTTACCTATTAAACCTGTATTACCAAACAATAATCTTCCTGCTACAAGCAAAATAAAAACAGTTAATCCAGGTGAATCTGTAGGAAGTTTCAAAACACCGCTTATTAAATAGTTCAATAAAAATCCTAAAACTCCAAAAATACCGCCAACAATTAATACCGTATAATCACCTAATCCATTTAAAGATGAAACTATATCTTTGCCACTTGCCAGTTTATGCCTTTTATTTGCTGCAAATGCTGCAGCTACTACAGCAGGACCAAATGCAATATGTGGTCCTAATATAGAACCAAATGCAATATTTCCAACAGATAAATCAGCTGCACCTGCCAATGTTGCTACACCGCCTGCTATAGCAAATAAACCTGTTAATATAAATACCGGCAACGCTCCAATACATGCTCCAAATAATCCTCCACCAAATGATGCTACTAAACTTAATGTACTCATAATTTTATACTCCTTCAATTATTATAGTATCTTTATTTGTTTCTATAACTGTACCTGAAATACTTGCGTGCACTCTGCATCCCATTTTTCCATCAGGTATGTCTGCAATTAAATTTCCTTTTACGACTTTATCCCCTGCTTTAACTACTGCTTCAGCAGGAACACCAATATGTTGCTTTAAAGAAATTGATACTTTATTGAATTGTTGTTTTACTTCAGTTAATGGAGCTTCAATGTCATATTTGTATAAACCTAATTTTGAAATCAACCTTTTTACAGGGTATTTTTTATATTCTCTGAACGGATGAACTTTGTTAGGTATATTGTTTAGATTATTTTTTATACCATTTTTACTCATATTAACTTTCAATAAACTGTTAACTTTCCAAGGTTTTAAATTCATAACGCATGCATATTGACACAATCTGCATTCACAGCATAAAAATGCTGTTTTTGGAAACTCTGAGTCAGTATTTACACTGGCATAGCTTTCCATTCTTATGAGTTTGTTTGGTTCTATTCTATGACCGATTAAATTTCTCGGACATACTTCTGTACATAAGCTGCAGTGCATACAGGAAGTTCTTGATTCTTTGAGCATTTGAGAAATATCTTTAGTCAAATCAGTTATAAGTGGGTGATCAACAGAAAGTACAATTAGTCCTTTTGTAGTTTTGGTAACCGGCTTATCTTCTTCTATTATTTTTCCCATCATGGGTCCACCATTTATTACAACATATTTGTCAATAGTGGGACCTCCTGCTAAATCTATTACCTCTTTTACAGTAATGCCAATAGGTACTCTAACAGTAACTGCATTTTTCACTTCACCTGTAACAGTGATATATTTCTCTGTTACATTTTTTTCCTTAAAGTATGCATCATAAATATTAAGAGCTGTTTCAACATTTAAAACTATTACACCTACATTTAATGGTATACCACCTTCAGGTACAATTCTTTTTGTAACTTCATAAACAATTACCTGTTCATCGCCTGCAGGATAAAAATTATCCAATTTATATAAACTTATATTCTCATAATCATTTATATTTTTATTCAGTATTTCTATTGCATTTTTATATTTGCCTTTTAAAGCGATATATCCATGTTCAGCACCTGTTTGCTTCATTACAAGTTTTAAACTTTGAAGCAGCTCTTTTGATTTAGAAGACATAAGTTGTTGGTCTACTCTTAGAAGAGGTTCACATTCAGCTCCGTTAATAATAACATATTGAGCCTTACTATTAACTTTTATATGCGTTGGAAATCCTGCGCCTCCGGCTCCTAATATTCCTGCACTTTTTATCAGGTCTACAAGATTTTTTTCCATTTATATCACCTCTTATCTAATATGAAAACCATCTACAAGTACACATCTTCTTTTTCTTGCGAAAAACTTTGCTGATGTCAATCCTTCGCCAGTCGGCCCTGCTATAGTAAATGTAGTGTAGCCTTCACCACCTACACCAATGCCTGCATAGGATGGACCATTTTTAACAAATATAGTAGTCTGAATAAGTTTTGCCATTTTTGTAAGCTTATCAACATTTTTAGAATGCATTATAGCTGTATGCCTGTTGCCGTGTTCAGCTTCAATAGCTATATCAATTGCTTCGTCCACATTCGCAGCTCTAACTATAGGAAGTATCGGCATCATTAATTCATTTTGCACAAACGGGTGGTCCTTGCTTGTTTCCATTATTATTGCTTTAATATCTGAATCAGCATTAATTCCTAACTTCTCCAATATATATATTGCACTTTTTCCCACAAAATCCTTATTAGGTCCATTATTTTCATTTAACACAAGTTTCTCTAACTCTTTTAGAACAACATTGTCTTTAATTTCATATGCTCCAGATTTTTTCATATTGAATATTAAATAATCTGCAATTTGTTCAACAGCTATTACTTCCTTTTCAGCTATGCACGGCAAATTATTGTCAAAACTGCAGCCATCAATAATATCAATTGCTGCTTGTTCAATGTCTGCTGTTTCATCAACTACAACAGGAGGGTTGCCTGCACCTGCTCCTATAGCTTTTTTTCCTGTTGACATTACTGTTTTTACAATTTCAGGTCCACCTGTTGCAACTATCATTTTTACTTTTTCATGATTCATTAAAATATTAGAATTTTTTACAGAGGGTTCATAGACTGTTGTTACTAAATTTGCTGGTGCGCCTACTTCTTCAAGAGCTTTGTTTATTAATTTAACAGTTAAAACAGAAACGCCTTTAGCTCTTGGATGTGCACCAAATACAACTGAATTTCCTGCAGAAAGCATTCCTATTGAATTGCATATTATTGTTTCTGAAGGATTTGTTGTAGGTGTTATTGCACCTATTACACCATAAGGTGACAGCTCTACTAATGTTATTCCATTGTCTCCCGTCATAGCTTCAGTAATAAGGTCTTCTGTTCCTGGAGTCTTTGTTGCTGCTAATCTGTTTTTAATTATTTTATGCTCATATTTTCCCATTCCTGTTTCTTCAGCACCAAGTTTTGATATTAATTCTAAATTCTCTTTTTTTAATATTACATCTCGGATTGCTTTTATATATTTTTCTCTTTCAGAAATAGAACAGCTCATATAATTTTTTTGAGCAATGTAAGCTGCTTCAATTGCTTCTTCCATATCATCAAATATACCGTAGCCATATTCATTTGATTTATCTAAAGTGCCGACTTCTTCCATTACTCTTCTGACAATCATTTCAACTGCTGATACATCCATTTTCATATTAAATACATCCTTTCTTTATTTTTTCTAAGACATATGATCCAATTTGCATATCTTCATCAACACTTCCGCCACTTATACCAATTGCACCAACAACTTTACCTTTATACTTATATGGGAACCCTCCGCCAAAAACAACTATTTTGCCATTATTGGTATTTTGAATTCCATAAAGGGCTTTATCAGGTAGTGATAAATCTGATAGTTCGTGTGTAGGCATTTTTAAGGCATTTGATGTATATGCTTTATTTATGGATATATCAATACTTCCAAGAAGAGAATTTTCCATTCTTTGAAAAAGTATTAAATTGCCTCCAGAATCAACTGCCGAAAAAACAATAGGGACATTTATCTCTTTCGCCTTTTCTTCAGCAATATCAGCCATTATTTTAATATTTTTCAAATTAAACTCAGCTTCAATATTTTTTTCATCTTTTGACTTTAATTTGTCCATTATTAATTCTATTGCCTTTTCTTTTATTTTCTCTATTTCAACATAAGTTTCTTCAAGTCTTGCCAGGGCATAAACAGCATCTGACAATCTGTTTACATACTTCAATAATTCTTCCCTGACATTTTCTAAACTTTTTAATGTTATTATGTTTCTTTCTGCTCTTCTTACAATAGTTCTTGACACATGTAATGTTGAAGATACTTCATTTGCACCAGGTATAACAAAAGAAGTTTGTGGTCCAGTTATTTCATAGCATTTATCTATTGTTTTTTCTAAATAATCAATATCTAAGTCTGACACCTTGTTGCTCAGCATTTCTATTCCATTTTCATCACTTGCCAACTCGGCAGCCACTAAAAATAATTTTTTTTGAATAGTATTAATTATATTTTTAATTTCTTCATTTTTAGTCAGGGCAAATGCCATTCCCAACATAGAATTAGCTTCATCTATTGTTCCGTAACATTCAACCCTCAAATCATTTTTGTTTACCCTTTTTCCGCCAAACAAACTTGTTTGACCTTTATCTCCTGATTTTGTATAAATATTTGACAAATACACCACTTCCTAATCAATAGATTCAATGTTGTCCACTATTCCGACTATTGCTGCATCTATGGTAGAGTTACTTTTTCCCAATACATATCTGGCTGAGCTTCCATTAGAAACAATAACTAATTCTCCTGTACCTGCTCCTACAGAATCAACGGCTATTTCAGTACCCTCAATAGGTTCCAATTTTGATGTCAGCCTTTGAACCAAAAGCAGTTTCGTCCCGACTAAGCTTTGATCTTTGCTTGTAGATACAACTGTTCCAACCACTTTACCTAAATACATATCATCACCTGAATTCCTTAATTAATTTAATATTTAATCTGGCTGCTTCTTCTTTTGCCAAATCTGTAATAACAGCATTTTTATCAACTTTTATAATTGAAAAACTATTATTGTCTAAAATACAGCCCCGACTTATTATTTTATCTTTTAACCAAATTTCTTTATGAACATTATCAACTAAAACTTTTTCTGTCTTTAAATTTGATTTAGAGTATTTATAAGAAAAAGAATTATTAACTTTTTCTGCCAAATTTTCTGATGTAGTCAGCTTTATTCCATAGCTTCTTAGAGCCATCATATTGTTTCTTAATTTTTCTTTATATGCTTCATTAACATTAAAACCTTTATTGTTTCTCTCTTCATTATCCGGACAACATCCGTTAATTGAAGCTATTACAGTCTTTCCTTCTGCCATAGAATGACTAATAATATTTGTAACTAAATTATCACTTATGCAATTAACTATTTTAGCTGCAGTATTAATAGTAAAACTTGGAATTATAATAAAATTATTGTTTTTTATCAAACTACTTATATCTACTAAAGAATCTTCAGTTATAATATCCTCTGCTGACAACATGTCTTTCAACAGTTCCTTGCCCAATGCTATTTCAGCACCTTTAGACATTACAAACCTGAACTTCCAACCATTGCTTCTTAAAATTCTCAAAGATTTAATGGATTGATTAAATCCAATTGTTGAACCTGTAAAAAGCACTATTGCAGTTTTATTTAATTCTTTAATTTTTTCAATTACCTTATCAACTATATATTTTACTATAGCTTCTTCAATTGATTTTTTAATGTCATTTTTATCAACCATATGGCACCTCTATAATCTACAGCTCATAGCTATGCCGAGAGGAGTAACAAGAAGAGGTTCATAAGGCTTTATAGTTTTGATTTTTGTTTCTTTTTCAAATACTTTTTCAAATTCCGAAAAAGAACAAGCACCGCCTACAACATAAATAGTTTTCACATCATAGCCCATTATGAATTTGTTTACTATAGAAGCCATTTTTTCTACAACTGGCTTAATAATAGGAAATACATTTCTTTCATTTAACTTGTTTAATTTATAATTTTCTGCTTCTGCAATTGACATTCTATTATAACCTGCTAATACCAATGTCATATGAGTTCCTCCTGTAGGTTCATCGGCAGTAAAAACAACATTTCCATTTTTTATTATGCTAATGCCTGTTGTTCCACCTCCAACATCAACTACTGCACCGTCCATTATCTTCAGAACTTTTGACGCAGCCGTAGGTTCATCAATTACATTTGTAACTTCAAAATCAGAAGCTTCCACAACATTTGAAATAACCTTAACATTGCCTTCAATTATTCCCGGTGGTATAGCAGTCGCAGCATACCTTAGCTCTCTGCCAATAATTTGCTCCACATCTGATTTTAATTTTCTTACAATTCTTGAAGCTCCTATAAAGTCAACAACTATACCGTCTTTAACAACAGAAGATGGGTACATTGCTCCTGCTATGGGTCTGTTATTTGAATCTGTTACAGCTAAAACTATATTTGCAGTGCCTAAGTCAACCCCTACTTTTAGTTCACCCTCAAAAGGATTATATTTTTTTTCTGTTATCAACCTTGAAAATTCCTTAATAGTTTCATTGCAAATTGTTAAGTCCAAAATATCACCCTTTTTTAACTATTTTTACTGTATCATCATTTTTAAGGCTAAATGCATTTGCTTCATCCAAATCAACATGCATTTCTAAAGCATATTGATCCGATACTCTGATTAAAACATTGCCTAATATACCTTTTCTTTCTCCAGATACTTCAACATCCACTATATCTTTGTCTTTAAGATTCATTCTTTCAGCTATTTCTCCAGTCATATGAATATGTCTCAATGCTACTATAGTGCCTTGAGAGCAAATTACTCTTCCTTTTGGACCAATAATTTCAAATGATGCAGAATCCTTTATTTTTCCAGATTCCCTAACTGGTGCATTAATCCCTAATTTAAAGCCATCAGTCTTTGATATTTCTGCCTGCGTTTCATCTCTCAAAGGTCCTAAAATTCTGACATTCTCTATAAAACCTTTAGGACCTTTGACAGTAACAAGTTCTTTTGATGCGAACTGTCCAGGTTGTTTTAAATCTTTTAACTTAGACAGTTCGTATCCTTTACCAAAAAGTACGTCTAAATGATGTCTGCACAAGTGTACATGCCTGTTTGAAACACCTATAGGAATTAAAACTTCTTTTTCTATATTCAATTCTTCAATAATTAATTTAGTAATGAGTTTTATTAATTCTTCATTAGACGTGTTCATTTATTCACCTGATTATTCTGCACTTGCTACTTTAGGCAGTATTTTTTCAACATCTGTATGAGGTCTTGGAATTATATGTTTTGAAATTAACTGTCCCACTTTTTCAGCAGCAGCAGCTCCTGCATCAACTGATGCTTTAACAGCTCCAACATCTCCTCTTACCATTACAGTTACTAATCCTGAACCTATTTTTTCATAACCAACTAATGTCACATTAGCTGATTTTGTCATTGCATCAGCAGCTTCGATAGCTCCTACTAATCCTTTTGTTTCAATTAAACCTAAAGCTTCACCCATTTTTTGTTCCTCCATAATTATTTATTTTTATAATTCATACAATTTTTCCTTAACTCGCCTTTTTTTCTTTTGCAATTAGGATCTTTGCAAATATTGCAAGTAATTGTAATTATAGTTTTTTTTTTTCATCCGCTACATTCTTTAAGAAAACCGAAGCAGTATCAATTTTTGATTCTTCTAATAATATTATTTTATCTTCTATTACTGTTTCTTTATCAGTTTTAATTGCACAAGTATC
>JARBUP010000074.1 GCA_029239575.1 Bacillota bacterium | reverse complement strand
GGTTCCATACCCTGTGAAATGGCACGATATACGGCTAAAGTGCTGTCTTTTCCGCCACTATATGAAGCAATAAATTTTTTTCCTTTCATAATACCTCCGATTATTTGTTACTTAATTTTGCGAAGCTTAACTTTTGGTATAATTGATGGCTCAACATTATAGCTTTCCCATTTTCTTAATGAGTCCGTCATAAATGATACAACATCCATTCCATAAACTTGCTTTAATAGTTTAGATGATATAATATCATCTGCTTTTCCATATGCTTGCGTTTCGCCTTCATTTAAAAACAAAATATCATCTGCAAGTCTTACTGCAAGGTTAATGTCATGTAAAACTCCAATTACAGAATGTCCGTCTACTTTTGACCACTCTTTTAAATAATCTATGAGTTCTACTTGATGTTTTAAATCCAAATGATTTGTAGGTTCATCCAATAAAATGATTTTAGGGTCCTGTGCCAGAGTTCTTGCTAAATAAACTCTTTGGAGCTGACCTCCAGAAAGAGTGTTTATTTGTTTATATTTAAGCTTTGATAATCCAACTGCATCAATGCAATGTTCTGCAAATTCTCTATCTTCATAAGAAGGTCCACTAAATGCGTTGTTTTTCATGTATATATAACGACCTAAAAGAACAGCATCAAAAACAGTATAGGAAAAATATATTGAGGACATTTGGCTCATAACGGCAACTTTGCTGGCAATTTCATGTCTTTTCATACTATTAATATTGTTTCCATCAATTGTAATACTTCCTTTGCAAGGTATTAAACCAGATATTGTTTTTATGAGAGTTGTCTTTCCGCATCCGTTTGGTCCTAAAATACATAGGTTTTCATTTTCCTGCACTGTTAAAGAAATGTTTGACAACACATCATTTCCGTCATAACCAGCATATACATTTTTTAATGTTAGCATTTATTTTTCCTTCCTTTTATTGAAATAAACATAAACAAAGAATGGTGCACCTACTAAAGCGGTTATTGCTCCAACAGGAAGTTCTGAAGGAGAAACTATAGTTCGTGCTATTAAATCACATATTACCATAAAGGCCCCACCGAAAAACAAGGACATTGGAATCACAATTTTGTGTGAAGAACCAAAAATTTTTCTTACAACATGGGGAGCAATTAAATCTATAAATCCGATTACACCTACAAATGAAATTGCACTGCCTGTTAGTGCAGCAGATAATCCTAAAAATATCCACTTAGCTTTTTGAACATCAACACCCATTGTAAATGCTTGATCTTCGCCAAAAGTCATTATGTCAAGTTCTCTTGAATACCTCATTAAAACAAGAACTCCTACTAAAACAATTGGCAATAATACAAAAACATTTGACCATTCTTTTAAAGCAAAGCTACCCATTTGCCAAAGTGTAAGCTGTTCAATGCTGTCCTTAGACATTGCTGTTAATAAAGTCAAAAATGCATTTATGAATAGGGAAAAAACCATACCTACTAAAATTATTGTGTTATTTTCCATGTTTTTATCCATTCGAGAGGCAAATTTAACAGCTAAAATAACAGTTAGCATACCGCATAAAAGACCCACAAAAGGCAGAGTGAATATTCCTAAAAATGCAATTTGAAACCCCGTTACTATTACAAGTCCAGCTCCTAAACATGCTCCTGATGATACTCCAAGTGTAAAAGATGATGCTAAAGGATTTTTTAATACGGACTGCATAACAGAGCCGCTCACTGCAAGAGCTCCTCCTACAATGAATGCTAAGAGAGCTCTTGGGAGCCTAAGATTCCAAACAATTGATATGGATGTTTTTGAAATATTTTCTGATAAGGGTACAGAGAAAAGTTTGTTTCCTAATATATTTATTATTTCAGTAGGATGAACATAAACACTTCCCATACCAACCCCAAAAATAAGAACAGCAAAACAAATTATTATTGATATAATTATTTTTGATTTAGTTTTCATTTTAGTATTTATCTGGGTAAACTGCTTCTGCCATTTTTTGTAGTCCTTTAACAAAATTATGGTTTGGAACAGAAGTAATATCATTTTCTATGAAGTAAACTTCATTACTGCTAACTGCAGTCACATTGTTCCATCCAGAACGAGCTTTTATTTCATCTACAGCATTTTCAATATAATCAACATTAGTTATTATAACATCTGGGTTTGCAGCTATAACCGCTTCTTCAGATACTGATAACCAGCTTTGTTGGTCAGCAAGAATATTTTCAGCTCCTATTATTTCTATCATTTCATTTAAGAATACGCCTGTACCAAAGCTGTACATACTTGGTGCTGCAGCTATTTCAAAATAAACTGATTTTTTATCTGTTATGGTATCACCAATTGCTTTTATTTCAGCAACTTTTGCTTTAGCTTCATCAACTAATGCTTGACCTTTGTCCTTTGCTTGAACAATTTCAGATATAAAAATTATATCTGCATAAATTTTTTCTATGCTGTCGCTTGATGGTATGTAAGCTACGCATATTCCCATATCTTTTAATGCTTTAAGTGGGTCAATGCCGTCTTTTTGCATCATTCCTGTTGCTAATAAAACATCCGGTTCAAGAGCTGCTATTTTTTCAGCATCAGGAGCCATCATGTCTATATATTCGATTCCTTCAGGAAGACCTTCGATTCCTTCAGAATAAGTGTCAGCTGCAACTATTTTATCCCCATATCCTAAATCAACTAACATTTCAGTTATTGATGGAGCTAAAGAAATTATTTTATTAATTTCAGTTGGAACTGTAATATCATTGCCTGCCATG
Source organism: Bacillota bacterium (assembly GCA_029239575.1). Lineage (GTDB taxonomy): Bacteria > Bacillota > Clostridia > Tissierellales > Sedimentibacteraceae > Sedimentibacter. Next base: position 8,340 of record JARBUP010000074.1, on the reverse strand, counting down.
TCTTTAGTAGGTAATTGTATTTCAGTTGTTTCAGTTTGTTGTTGTTCCTGTTGCTTTGGCTGTTCTGTTGAACAAGCTGTAAGTGTAAAAATCATAATTGCTATTAATAAAGCAAAATTAAATTTTTTCATAATTGTTTTTCCTCCGAATTTGTTTTAAACATCTTTATATTAAACTTTAATGCCATATGTAATAAAAATTGTTTATATGCATAAAAAAACGCCTCGGATATTTCCGAAACGTAAATTGCCTCTATCAATTTTTAAATTGTAGCCATGCTTATATGCATGGTTAATGTACTATCGCTTATATCTCTGTAAAGCATAGTATTTGCGGCATTTACGCAAATAATATTGGCAGGTTTTCCGACTAAGAGATCATCACAAATTTTCAACCTTCCCAGAATATCCAGTGGTTCGCTTAAAGCTCGAAAATAGTTCTCTCATCACGGCAGCAGGACTGTTTAGGATTTTAACCTAATTCCCATTTATTGCAAAATTGCAACCAATACCGAAGATATTTAATTAATGTAAGTATAGTACACCTTGTATTTAAAGTCAAGGCGATTATTTTGTTATTTTGTTAGTATGTTATTAAAAAATATTACTTAGAAAATCAAAAAATTGTAATACTATTAAAATTATTTTCAAGTTAAAAGTATCCAATTACTTATTACAAATTATTAAAATTGTGTTTTTGAAAAAGACAAAAATTAGCTGCTTAACCACAAAAAAATACCTTTGTTAAAGGGTAAAAATTTGCTATAATTAGAAATACGTTTCCAAGAAGTATAAGCATGAACATAAACATAAGCATGTAATTATTAATTAATACTATTTTTAAGGAGGATTTCTGAATGGAAGAGTCTATGAAGATAAATAAGTATATTGATATTGACATACTGCAGACAATACTGGTAAATATGTCAAAAGCAACAGGTATTGCTTTTGTAGTGGTAGATTTAAAAGGAAACCCAGTTACTGAACCTGTAGGATTTACAAAGTTTTGTAATTATTTGAGAAAAATTGATGAATATAAAGAGATATGTTATCAATGCGATGCTCACGGAGGATTACATGCTAATATAAAGGGAGAGCCATATGTATATAAATGTCATTCCGGTTTAGTTGATTTTGCTGTTCCAATCATGGTTAATGGCAATTATTTAGGTGCAATACTTTCAGGTCAAGTAAAAGTGGAAGATGAGAATACAAAAAAACTGACATCTATAATAAATAGTAATGTTAGCTTAGAAATAGAAAAAAATGAAGAATTAAAAAATGCTTATGATGAAATAAATGAAATTCCTTATAGTAAAATCGAAGCAACTGCAATTACAATACATGAAATAGCTAATTATATAGTTGAAAAAGCATATGTAAACTCAGTTAAAAAAGAGTTAAATGAAAACCAATTAAGACTTTTAAAAGAAGAAAAAATTAGGAATGAGCTTGAAAAGTCTTTGAAAGATGCTGAGTTACAGGCATTATATTATCAAATAAATCCTCATTTTCTTTTTAATGCTCTAAATACAATATGTAGGCTTGCTTATTTAGAAAAAGCAGTAAGAACTGAAGACATAGCTTTTGCATTTTCTGATATGATGAAATATGTTTTAAATAAGAATCATGCTGAACTTGTTACTATAAAAGATGAATTGGAACACTGTAATAATTATTTGAAAATACAAAAATTACGAATGGGTGATAGATTAAATTATAACATTAATTGTTCGGAGAGATATAATGATGTAATTTGTCCTTTTATGATACTGCAGCCTATGATTGAGAACATTATAAAATACGTTGCTGAAGTAAAAGTAGAAGGTGCAAACATAGATATAAATGCTTACGATGATGGTAATAATTTAATAATAGATATAAAAGATGACGGAGATGGAATACCAAAGGAAAAAATTCAAAAATTATTAAATATTACTGAAAATTATAAATTTAAAGAAGAATCAATAGGAATAAATAATGTTAACAAAAGATTGATATATATGTTTGGAGAAAATTACGGATTGGAAATTCAAAGCAGCAATAAACCAAAGGAAGGAACTTTGGTAAGAATAAGACTAAACCTAAATCTAAACAGAAAAATAGATTAATATTTAAATAATTTATTGAATATTGTTAATAAAGGAAGTGAACTAATGTGCAAAATATTATTAGTTGAAGATGAAGAAATAGAAATAATGGCATTAAAAGATATATTGCTTAATAATATGAACAATATTGAAATTGTAGGAACGGCTACTAACGGGTATGAAGCTATAAACATTTTGGAAAGAAATCAAATTGATTTAGTTTTTATAGATATAAACATACCTGGAATTACTGGCTTAGAGGTTATAAGGTATATTAAAAATAATTACCCTAAAATAATTGTTATTGTTATGACGGCATATAACAATTTTAAGGTTGAGCATGCAGTTTTAAAATTAAAAGTAGAAGATTATTTAATAAAACCAGTTAAACCTTCATTAATAATAGAAACATTGAAGCAATATTTTTATAATAAGGAAGAAGATTATAATTACAGTTTTTTCAAGTCATGTATTAAAGAATTAAGAAATGAAATGATTGAACAGCATTCATATAGTAATTCAGTTAGTATTATAAAAAAATTAATATTTGAAATTTATGAAAATACTTCATTCAATAATAATATTTCAAAATATATTATAGATTTTGCAGATGAGATAATAAATATATGTATTGATTTGAAACTAAAATCTATAAAAGACTTTAAAATCAAATTAGACAAAATTACAAACATACGTATCCAAAAATATGCCAAGTATGAAATGTATAGCAATTTTGTTCGTGTAATTGATAATATATTTGATGAGATAATAGAATTTGCAAACAGTGATAACAATGAAATGGACATTAATAAAGTATTGAATTATATCGACAGAAATATTAAAAAAGGAATTTCTTTAGACGAAATAGCTGAATATTCTAATTTGAGCATATATTATATGAGTAAGCTATTCAAGAAAGAGAAAAACATTAATTTTATTAATTATATCATTGATAAGAAAATGGAGTTAGCCAAGGAAATTCTTGTAAATACAAATAATCCTATTATAAATATAGCAATTGAACTATCATACGAAGAAGCAAATTATTTCAGCAAAGTATTTAAAAAGAATGTTGGAATGACACCTACTGAATATAGGGAAAAATATTCAAAAATATTGGTTTCAAAAATTTAATACATAATTAAATATTATGTTAATTAGAAACCTAAATCAAAAATAACAGTGAAGATTTATTGTCACTGTTATTTTTTTGTTCCTAAACATAATTATCAATCGTGAAGAATTTATATATGACGAACAGAAATTACGATTATTAAAAATTAGCAGAGTAATTTTTAGCAATGGTTATATTAAATTATTGTCATTTGATTTTAAGAAATTTGCATCAACAGGACAAGTTTTTTATTCCGATAGTATTGTACAATAACAATGCATCAAAGAGATTTAATAAAGTTACTAAAAAAAATGGAGGATCAAAATGCAAAAAGAAGCTTTAGGAATGGTTGAAACCAAAGGTTTAATTGGAGCAATTGAGGCAGCTGATGCAATGGTGAAATCAGCAAATGTATTTTTAGTTGGATATGAAAAAATAGGTTCTGGATTAGTAACAGTAATGGTAAGAGGAGATGTTGGTGCAGTAAAAGCAGCTACGGATGCGGGTGCAGTTGCAGCTTCTAAAGTGGGAGAAGTTGTTTCAGTTCATGTAATACCAAGACCACATACTGATATAGAAAAAATATTACCTAACAATTAATAATGGAGGATTATAATAATGGATGATTTAATGACTAAGATAATGGATGAAGTAATGAAAAAAATGGGTGATGTAGAAACTGTAAAAGAAACACCTGTAGAAATGAAAACAGAAGTTAAAAAAAGCAAACCAAATACAGTTAATTTAACAGAATTTGTAGGAACTGCTATTGGACATACAATAGGTCTTGTTATTGCAAACGTTGATTATAAACTTCATGAAATGATGAAAATTGATAAAAAATATAAATCTATAGGAATAGTTGGAGCAAGAACTGGGGCAGGTCCTCATATATTTGCTGCAGATGAAGCTATAAAGGCTACAAATAGTGAAATATTGTCAATTGAATTGCCAAGAGATACTGAAGGCGGAGCAGGACATGGTAGTTTGATAATATTTGGTGCTGAAGATGTTTCTGATGCAAGAAGAGCAGTTGAAGTAACATTGAAAGAATTGGATAGAACTTTTGGAGATGTATATGGAACTTCAGCAGGACATTTAGAATTTCAATATACTGCAAGAGCAAGCTATGCATTAAACAAAGCTTTTGGTGCTCCTATTGGAAAATCGTTTGGTATAACTGTTGGAGCTCCTGCAGCAATAGGTGTTCTAATGGCAGATACAGCAGTTAAAGCTGCTACAGTTGATGTTATTGGATATGCAACTCCAGGCAATGGCGGCACTAGTTTTTCTAATGAAGTAATTTGTACTTTCTCTGGTGATTCTGGAGCTGTAAGACAAGCGATTTTTGCTGCAAGAGAAGTTGGAAAACAACTTTTAGGTTCATTGAGTGATGATGAAGTAAAATCTTCAACTGTATCGTATATATAAAAATTTACTAAGGAGTGTATTTTAATGAAATCAAAAAGATTTGAAGCATTAGCACAAAGACCTGTAAACAAAGATGGTTTTGTTAAGGAATGGGCTGAGGTTGGTCTTATTGCTATGGACAGCCCTAATGACCCTATTCCAAGCATAAAAATAAATGGTGGAAAAGTAACAGAGTTAGACGGAAAAGCGAGAAAAGATTTTGATATGTTAGATATATTTATTGCTGACTATGCAATAAATTTAGATAATGCAGAAAAAGTTATGGCTATGGACTCTTTGGAATTAGCACGAAAACTTGTTGATATTAATGTTTCAAGAAAAGAAATATTAAAATTAACATTAAGTATGACGCCAGCTAAAATAGTTGAAGTTGTAGGAAAAATGAATGTTCTTGAAATGATGATGGCAGCAACAAAAATGAGAGCAAGAAAAATACCTTCAAACCAATGCCACGTAACAAATTTAAAAGATAATATGATTCAGATAGCAGCAGATGCAGCTGAAGCAGCTATTCGTGGATTTGATGAACAAGAAACAACTGTAGGTATAGTAAGATATGCCCCATTTAATGCTTTAGGTATTTTAATAGGCTCACAAGTTGGAAGACCAGGAGTTTTAACTCAATGTGCTGTTGAAGAAGCTACTGAATTAGTGCTTGGTATGAGAGGCTTTACTGCATATGCTGAAACTGTTTCAGTTTATGGTACTGAACCTGTATTTATGGATGGCGACGATACACCATGGTCAAAATCATTTTTAGCTTCATGTTATGCATCAAGAGGTTTAAAAATGAGATTTACATCTGGAACTGGTTCGGAAGTTCAAATGGGATATGCAGAAGGAAAATCCATGCTTTACCTTGAAGCAAGATGCCAATTTGTAACTAAGGGTGCAGGAGTTCAAGGAACACAAAATGGTTCTGTTAGCTGCGTAGGAGTTCCAGCCGGCGTTCCTGGTGGTATAAGAGCTATTCTTGCTGAAAACTTAATAGGAATGATGTTGGATCTTGAATGTGCATCAAGCAATGACCAGACTTTTACACATTCAGATTTAAGAAGAGTTGCTCGTACATTGATGCAATTTGTACCTGGAACAGATTACATTTGTTCAGGTTACAGCTCAACACCAAACTATGATAATATGTTTGCAGGATCAAACTGGGATGCTGAAGACTATGATGATTGGAATATTATTCAAAGAGACTTGAAAGTTGACGGTGGATTAAAACCTGTTAGCGAGCAAGATGTAGTAAAGGTAAGAAACAAGGCTGCAAAAGCAATACAAGCATTGTTTAGAGAACTTGAATTGCCAGAAATTACTGACAATGAAGTTGAAGCAGCAACTTATGCTCATGGAAGTAAGGATATGCCTGACAGAAATGTAGTAGAAGATTTAAAAGCAGCTGAAGAGCTTATTAGCAAAGGAATAACTGGTGTAGATATTGTTAAGGCATTATATAAAGCTGGATTTGAGGATGTTGCAGAAAGCGTATTTAAAATGCTTAAACAAAGAGTTGCAGGCGATTATTTGCATACATCTGCCATATTGGATAAAGATTTTAAAGTTATAAGTGCTGTAAATTATGCTAATGATTATGCAGGACCACAAACAGGATATCAAATGAGCAAAGAAAGATGGGCTGAAATCAGCAATATTCAAAATGCAGTTAGCCCTGAAGATTTCTAAGAGAGGTGAAAAATATGGCTATGGATGAAAAATTAATTAAAAAAGTTATAGAAGAAGTTCTAAAGGAAATGAAATTAAATAATGATAAACCTGAAGTTAAAACTTCTTCAATAGCTGATGAAACAGGTAATATGACTCTTACTGAAGTAGGTACCTTTGCTCAAGGCAAGGCACCAAATGAAGTTGTTATAGGATTAGCAGCAGCATTTGGAAAACATCAGACTAAAACAATAATAGGAATACCTCATGATCAAGTTTTAAAAGAAGTTATTGCTGGTATTGAGGAAGAAGGCATGAATTACAGAATTGTTAGAATTTATAGAACATCTGATGTTGCTTTTGTATCCCATGATTCAGCAAAACTAAGCGGTTCAGGAATTGGTATAGGAATTCAATCAAAAGGAACTACAGTTATACACCAAAAAGATTTGTTCCCATTGAGTAATTTAGAATTGTTTTCACAAGCACCATTAATTGACTTGGCAACTTACAGACAGATAGGCAAAAACGCAGCAAAATATGCTAAAGGTGAGTCGCCTGCACCGGTTCCTGTAAAAAATGACCAGATGGCGAGACCTAAATATCAAGCTATTGCAGCATTGCTGCACATAAAAGAAACTCAGTATGTTGACAGTGATAAAAAACCACAAGAAATTAAGGTTGAATTTAAATAATAACAGGGGTGGTAATAATGGATCAAGAAAAATTATTAAAACAATTAATAGAAGAAGTAATGAAAAATATGAGTAAAGAAAGCATTGCAGCTGATGATACTTGCAAAGCTTCTCAAAAAATAGATGCTTCAAGCTATCCTTTAGGTGAAAAAATACCTGATCAGTTGAAATCTCCAACAGGAAAAGTTCTTTCTGAAATGACATTAGAAAAGCTGATAAAAGGTGAGTTAGGCCCAAATGATATGAGAATATCTCCAGAAACATTGGAGATGCAAGCACAGGTAGCTGAATCAATAAGCAGGGATGCATTTGCAAGAAACTTAAGGAGAGCATCTGAATTAATAAAAGTTCCTGATGACAGACTTCTTGAAATATATAATGCTCTTCGTCCATATCGTTCAACAAAAAAGGAATTATATGATATAGCCGATGAATTAGAAAATAAATATGGCTGTAAAATTAATTCAAGTTTCATAAGAGAATCAGCTGATGTTTATGAAATAAGAGGAAGACTTAAAAAAGACTAAATGTTAGTTTTAGCAATGGAGGTATTTTATGAAAATAGTGGCTGGTGTAGATATTGGCAATGCAACAACTGAAGTTGCTTTGGCAAAAATAGATGATAAAGGTATTACGTTTCTGTCAAGTGGAATAGTTTCTACAACAGGTATAAAAGGTACTCAACAAAACATAAACGGAGTATTTAAATCTCTTACTGAAGCTTTGAATAAAGCAAATTTAAATATTGACGATTTATGTGAAGTTAGAATCAATGAAGCTGCACCAGTTATAGGTGATGTTGCAATGGAAACTATTACTGAAACAATAATAACTGAATCAACTATGATAGGACATAATCCATCTACTCCGGGAGGAATTGGAATTGGTGTTGGAGAATCAATAAATATTGAAAATCTGCAAAGCGCCGAAGAAAATAAAGACTATATAGTAGTAGTTCCATCCCATATAAGTTTTGAGTCTGCAGCAAAAAATATTAATTTATTTCAAAATAGGATAAATATAACGGGTGCTATAATTCAGAATGATGACGGTGTGCTCATCAACAACAGATTAACTAAAAAAATACCTATTGTTGATGAGGTAGAGCTAATAGATAAGGTTCCTATTGGAATGATTTCAGCTATTGAAGTGGCACAAGTTGGCGGTGTAGTTGAAGTATTATCAAATCCATATGGGATAGCTACACTATTTAAGTTAAATTCTGATGAAACTATACAAGTTGTACCTATAGCAAGGGCTTTGATAGGCAATCGATCAGCAGTTGTTATTAAAACCCCAAAAGGCGACGTTAAGGAAAGAAGAATACCTGCAGGAATTTTAGAAGT
>JARBUP010000390.1 GCA_029239575.1 Bacillota bacterium | reverse complement strand
GCAGGAGCAGCTGGAAAAAGACTTGCTTGCGGTGTTGTAAAAGGTTTGAGTTATTGATATTAAATGTATGCAAAAAATACGTCCATTGAGTTATTTTATCAATGGACTTATATATGAATTACTATTTTCTATTTAGAAAATTTGGTCTAAATAATATATAATTCAACAAAATTGCATATGGCATTATATATCCGACAAATGCTTGAATTATTGCAACACCTTTGGATAATCCCAAAGGTATCATATCTCCATATCCAACTGCAAACAAAGTAATGAAGCTAAAATAAAATGTACGTGTAAAAACATCTATATTTTGATTTTGGTGTGCTGCATTTGCATGATGGTCAATTATGGCACCAACTTCTAAATATTCTAAAAAAATATAGCAACAAGTAAAAATCGCGGATATGGAAAAATACAAAATAAACAAACAGAAAAAATTATATATAAATATTTTTTTTCGATCCATAACAACTCCTAAAATACTTATTATATTAATTAATATGCTTATAATAAATTTTTATTTTAGAAGTTAAGTAGAAAAAATGCTTTATATTAAAAATTTCAATAATATTGGTACAGTAATTAATGAAATAAGTGTAGTAGATGAAACTATTATAGCTGCATATTCTTTTTCTTTATTATAACTTTCTGCAAAAATAGAAGTCATGGCAGCTGCTGGCATACCCGTCATTATTATAACTGAATTTATAGCTTTTGATGTTTCTATAAATGAAATAGATATAAAGTATATAATTATAGGAATTATTATTAACTTTACAACAATTCCATAATAAATAGTCCAATCTTTTAAATGATTTTTTATTTTTACATTTGAAAGTATAACACCAATTATCAACATGGACAAAGGTCCTGAAATATTGCCAATATTTCTTACCCCTGACAATATAGCATTATTTATAGTCAAATCAAAAATCATAATGGATAAACCAATAATAACAGCTATTATTGATGGATTAAATAAAACTTTCTTCATTTCATTTTTTAAGTCTTTTTTATCAAATTTGCCGCTGTATAACATAATTCCATAAGTCCATAAAAATATTACAAAAAACATATTAAATATGGAACCATAAATTACCCCTTCTGAACCATATATTGAATATAATATAGGAAAACCTACATACCCAGTATTAACAAATACATTGCCAAAATGTAATATAGTTTTTTTATCATGTTTTATGGGAATCAATAATAAATATGAAATTAATGCTATTATCAAATATGCTGCAAAACTGTAATAAAATGTTTTTAATACATTATCTTTAATTGTATCATCATATGTAAAAACAAAAGAAGAAATAATCATAAAAGGTAATGCAATTTGTATAAGAATATCCGTTAATCCATTATTTAATTCGGATGTTATAATTTTTTTCCTTCCTCCATAAAAACCTACTAATATAATTATAAACAATGATATAACGCTATCAGTAATAGCAGAAAACGCCACCATATGCCCCCCCTTTTTAATTAAGTATTATTTATTTTATGTGAGAAGTTTTTATTGGTACGTATTTATATAAATTTAAAAATTTGCTTTTTCTAAGTCAAATAATGGTGAAACCATTGAAAATATTGAAAAATTAAGTTAAACTATAATACATGAATAATGTACGCTTCTTCCAGCTAAAACTTTAAACTTAAAAAATATTGGACAGCTATCACAAGGAAAAACTGCTGACATTACTATATTTAATTTTAATGAAATAACTGGCTATGAAGATTATAAAAATAAAACAAAAAGCCCAAAAGGCATTAAATATGTTATAGTTAATGGTAATGTAGCTATGGAAAATGAAGAAATATATAAAGATAAATATGGGCAGGTTTTAAAAAGAAATTAAAATATAATTGAATTAGGAAGATAATATTAAAAAGGAAGTTTCGGTTAATGCGAAACTTCCTTTTGCTTTTGATATTAATATTTAATAAATTTTGAACCAGGAACTCCGCAAATGCTGCATTTTTCTGGAACTACTTTTTCTATATTTCCGCAAACTGGACATAAAAAGTAAAATACTTCTTCAGTTTCTTCTATATTTTCTAGGGCTTCTTTATATAATTTTGCATGAACTTCTTCTGCTTTCATAGCATAATTGAAAATTTTAATAGCGTCTTTATTGCCTTCTTCTTCAGCTTCTTTTATAAATTCAGGATACATACTTGTATATTCTTCAGTTTCACCATTAAATGCATCTTGTAAGTTCTCAGCAGTTGTTTTAATTTTACCTGCTACTTCAAATTCTTTTAATGCATGCAATGTTTCTGCATCTGAAGCTGCTTTAAACAATTTTGCAGCATTTTTATTGCCTTCTGCTTCTGCTTTTTTTGCATATGCAGTATATTTTCTGTTTGCTTGTGATTCTCCAGCAAAAGCTGCCATAAGATTGTTTAATGTTTTATTTTGTTCCATTTTAATATCCTCCGATTTTATTTTACATTCATAGAATGCATTATTTTTTATTTATTATTTATTTT
>JARBUP010000073.1 GCA_029239575.1 Bacillota bacterium | reverse complement strand
TTGGCATGGCGCTTTGATATATTGTTTAATAAAGGTATAGAAAAAGAAGCAATTGCAAGCATCCCAAATACAAGCCAAAATGCTAATACAAATGAAGGCTCAAGCAATGAAAATGAAGAGGATAATGATCCTGAAGAAGTCAATAATTCGGTTATAACAGTTGAAATACCACAAGGTTCTTTACCAGGTGTCATAGCTGAAATATTGGTAAATGAGAATTTAATTGAAGATGAAAATGAATTTTTAAGCCGTTCAGTTTCATTAGGGCTTGATACAAAGCTTCAAAGCGGAACATATGAAATTGAAAAAGGAATGTCAATAGATGACGTAATTAAAATAATTGCACATATGAATTAAATTTAAAACGTTAACAAAAACAATGGGAAGTTTCATTGATATACAAATGAAACTTCCCATTGTTTTTTTAATATTTTTCATTTACATAATAATCTATAACTGATTTTTTTCTACCTTCTAAAAATACTTTTTCTTTTTTTAGAACTTCTAAAAGCCAAATGCTTTTTGAATGCAATACAGCAAATTCGAAATCTTTTAAAACAATTTCATAAAGCTTACCTTCAAGAAGAACTGATTCCATTTTTATAAAATAAGCCTCTACATTATCATATTGCAAAAACCTTAAAAGTCTAAAAGAAGTTTTATCTTTTTCGTTGTAATAATAATCTGCTTCTTGCAAATATTTACTGTAAAAACTAATATGCTTTCCTTTTTCCTTTATATCCTGTGCAACCATCCTATGATATTTTGCCATCATATTGAAATATTGATAGTTATACATTCCTTTTTCGAAGCTGTCAATTCTTTCAAATGGTTTAACAGATTTTTCAAGCATATAATTGTAATTAAGTTCAAGATACTCTTTTTTATTTATATCTCCATTCATATGCTGAATTATAAGCATATCCCTGTGCTCAAAAAATTCATCGAAAATAGTTTTGTTTCTTTTAAAATAATTCATATAATCACTCTTTCTAATTGTAAAACAATATTTAGTCCATATAAGATTTTAACAGAATATTGAATGTTTATCAACTAAAAAAATCCACCAATTTAATTAGTGGATTTTATCTATCTAATTTATTATTAAACTCTTAATAATTCATCACTTACTATTCTATCCCTTAATGATTCGGGCAAATCTTCAAAATCATAATTTATGCTCATTATAAAATCAACATTAAATTTATCGGACAAATATTCTAATCTATCTATTACTAATTGTAATTTATCCTTACCGGTCTGTGCTATTTTATATAATCCATCTATGTAAACCACTTCAACATCATAATCAGTTGCAATTAAACCACATACAAACCCCTGGAATTGCTCATCATTCATCAATCCATATTCTTTTGTGTTTATATATCTGATTTTATAATCTAAATCAAATATGTGTCTATTGTTAGCTTCTAAGAAAACTACTTTGCCCTGAACACTGTCAAGCCTACTATTTGCCATATCAATCATTCTTGTTGTTTTTCCTGTGCCACTGTGTCCGCAAACTAATTGCACCATAATAATCACACTCCTAATTTTTGTATTTTTAAAAAAGCAAAACTATTACATACATATTGTACCACATATTGAAAATGTTTACACTAACTATTTTTACTTTTTACAAAATTTTCTTTTACAAAAATTTTGCTTTTTTACCTTGATAGCTACCTCCTTGTATCATCTTTTCTAAAATTTCATCTTTTATTTTCCACCAGCTCATCCCCCAGTTTACAAAAAGAGAATTTTCTTTTGGAGCTCTACCAATGAGTCTTTGAACCACTATGTTTTCATTTAAATGTTCGAGAAATAAAATAACCCTATCCACATATTCGTCTTTTGTAATTATTTGAATTTCATTATTTTTATATAGCATTCCCATTTTAGTATTTTCCATTATATATAATGAATGAAGTTTTACTTGATCTACTTTTAATGCGGACAGAATTTTTGCTGTTTCTATAGTATCCTCTTTATTGTCATTTGGTAAATTTAAAATAACATGGGTACATATTTCAAAATCATATTTTTTAATCCGAATAACCGCATCAATAAAATCTGCAAGAGTGTGTCCTCTGTTGATTTGAATTAGAGTGTGATAATTTACTGTCTGAAGTCCAAGCTCAATAGATATATTTATGTTGTATTCTTTTTTTATATAACTTAAATATTGTAAATATTCTTCTCCTAAGCAGTCAGGCCTAGTTGAAATTGAAATTTCCACTATATTTTCTACTATAGCGTCTTCTATATATTTTTTAAATAACTCAATGCTTAGGTATGTATTTGTGTAGTTTTGAAAATAAGCAATAAATTTTTTAGCTTTATATTTTTTTGATATATAATCCATATTAGTTTTTATTTGATTCGCAACACTTATCTGATTATCAAGCATTTCAAAACCAGTTCCTACTTCTGCACAGAATGTGCAACCACCATGTCCTATTGTACCATCTCTATTAGGACATGTTACAGGAAGATTTACAGGAAGTTTATATACTTTTTCTTTATATTTATTTTTTAAATATTTTGAATATTCATTATATAATTCTGTCATTAGTTAAGCATCCTCTTATATCTAATTTTACCAATTTTTTAGTTTTTATTTTATTATAAAGAAAATATTTTTTAAAATCAATTTTTTTTGTAAAATATTTGTGGATTTTGTAAAGTACATATATTTTTTTCTTTATTTCCATTAATTATATGATATTATTTTTAGTTTTTTGTAGATAATATTAAAACAAAATCAGATTTATTTAGGAGGTTTTTATGAATATGAAAAATGGTTTAGTTCCAACTATCTTAGGAACAGCAGTTGCAGCAACAGGATTAGCACTTAAAAATTCAAATTTACCAAACACTTATAGAAATGGATTAATAGGTTTTGGAGTAGCAAATATTCTACTTGGATCAGCAGAAATGGTTAGTAGTAATATGCAAGGAAATAATATGGTTCAAAAAGTAACTAAAGCTGTAAGCAATATGTCAATGAACAGCATGCAATAAAAACGAATGAATACAAAAGACTTTTGATAAATATATCAAAAGTCTTTTGTATTTTTTTATATTATTTATTATTTTGTTATCCTAAGTATTAGGGTGGTTTTCTTATCCGGTGTTTATGCAAATATAACATAGAGTAATGTGAATAAGCCAGCAAGACCTATTAATATGTATAATACTCTACCAACTGGACTTTTAAGCCCTCCAAAAAAATTGTCAATCAAATCAATTTTTGCAATTCCATAAAGACCCCAGTTCAAAGCTCCTAAAACAACTAATATTGATGCTATTGCAGTTATAATTCCCATATATCCTCCTTAAATCAATTCTTTATACATTATATTGACAATCAAAGAGAAATATGTACATGTTTAAAATATTTTTAAATTGAAAATATTTTTAATAGCTCCTTAGAAACACCTGAGTTGTTATTATCAAATTCAGAAATTTTATCTGCAGCATTAATACAACTTTCTGTTCCGTTTTTCATGGCTATTCCAAAACCAGAATTTATAATTAATTCTATATCATTATTGTCATCACCAAAGGAAATAATTTCTTCTGGGAAAATATTTATACTTTCAGCATACTTTTTTAAAGATCTCCATTTACAGCCATCTATATGTAAAAATTCAAGCAACGCTTTATTTTTCAAATTCAAATTGCATAGAGAATTAAATTTTCCATCATTTATTTTATTTGTTTCAAAATATAAATCATTTAATTTTTTATTTTCTGACAAATAACAAACTGCTAATATATTGTTTATGCTATGTTCAAATTTTGTAAGTTTTGCTCTTTTATTATTTTTATCTACATAACCTAAATACATTTCATCTGTATTATCTTGTTCATAAATCATATCATAGCCATTCTTATATTCATCCACATGTAAAACAGGATGTAAATTATATTTTAATCCTTGTTCATATATTTTTTTAAAGTATTCAAAATCTAAATAATTGCATTCTAAAACTTCATCAGTGTGAGATCGCCTAACGATAGCACCGTTGTTAGCTAATATAACAGGATTAATATTTTTAATTTGCTCTGTCAGCTTTTTAGCGAGATAATAATTTCTTCCTGTAGCAATTACAATTTCAATCTTTAATTCATGAAGTTTATTTAAAATTTCAACATCCATCTTACTAATCTTTTTATCATCATTTAATAAAGTTCCATCTAAATCAGTAACTACCATTTTATAATTCAAAAAACCACCTCCTATATAATTATATATTTAATAAATGCATTTGTACATATTTATATAAAATGCTAAACAAAATAAAAAACAGCTCTTTCGAACTGTTTTCTATTTATTTTTATTTAAAATTATTTTACTAATTCTGCGTTTCTGAAATCCCATTTCAATGTTGATGTTAATTGAACTCCTTCAACAACAGCTTCATCTACTACTGTAGGCATTGTGTAATAATAAATTGGTGAAACAATCATGTTGTCCATCATTATTTGTTCAGCTTGTTTTAATAATGCATCTCTTTCAGTTCCAGTAACTTTTCTTGAATCAAATATAGCTTTGTTGAAAGCTTCTTGTTCAGGATTTAAAGTTTTATCATGAGGTGCAACAACTGGCTCTAATTGATATCTCCATTGTGGATCATTGTTTCCTGAGTTAGAAGTATATAAGTCAAGCATTGTCATAGGGTCAGCATAATCTCCTAACCAACCACCTCTTGCTATTTGATAATCTCCGCCTCTTCTTGTTTCTTGGAATACAGCCCAGTCTTGGTTAATTAACTTAACTTCAACACCAAGGTTTTGTTTCCACATTCCTTGTAATGCTTCTGCTTGTTTTTTATTGTTATCACTTGTGTTATATAAGTAGGTAACTTCTGGTAATCCTTTACCATCTGGATATCCTGCTTCAGCTAATAATGCTTTTGCTTCTTCAACTTGTGCTTTAGTTGGGTCTATACCAAATTCAGGTAACATATTTCCATCAGCATCCATTTGTCTGAAAGGTGTTCCATCTGAATAAGATAATGATGGAGGAACAAATCCAGTTGCTGGTAATTGTCCACCTTTAGTAACTTGTTCAACGAATTGTTTTCTGTCAATTGCTAATGTAAATGCTTTTCTTACTCTTACATCACCAAAAACTTCATCATCTACGTTAAAGTTTAAGTACCAAGTTCCGATTTGAGGATAAATTTTGAAGTTAGGATCTTCTTTTTGTAATGTTGGTATTGATTCAATTGCTACAGTATCAAGTATTTGGATTTCTCCGTTTTGATATCCGTTTAATGCAGTTGTTTGTTCAACGATCATAAGACCTTTAACACCGTCTAATTTAACATTTTCTGCATTCCAATAGTTTTCATTTTTAACCATTAATATATGAGAACCTGTTTGGTATTCAGTTAATTTGAAAGGTCCGTTAGAAATACATGTTGTTGGGTCTTTTTCCCAACCTTCGCCTTTAGCTTCAACAGAATCTTGTCTTACTGGATTGTAAGTATAGAATGATGTTAAACTTAAGAAATAAGGTACTGGGAATTTTAATTTAACTTCTAATGTTTTGTCATCTAAAGCTTTAACTCCAACTTCATCTCTTGAACCAGTTCCGTTAAAGTATTCTTCAGCTCCTACTAAATAAGAAGTTACTATAAATGAATATTCAGAAGCTGTTTCAGGATCACATGCTCTTTTCCAAGAATATTCAAAATCTTTAGCAGTTAAAGGTTGACCATCTGACCACTTAAGACCATCTCTTAAAGTAAATGTATAAGTCATTCCATCATCTGATATTTTCCAGCTTTCAGCTGATGCTGGTTCTATTCCATCTTGAGTTTCTCTTGTTAATCCTTCAAATAAGTTGTTGATAACGTGACCACCATCAGCAGCACTGTTTAAAGTTGGGTCCCAAGTTTGTGGATCAACTCCCATATTCCATACTAAATATTCTGGTTCTGCATTCGTTTGCTCACCTGTTGGAGCTGGCGCTGGTGTTTGTTCTTTAGCGCAGCCTACAGAAATGGACAATACCATCGCAAGTACGAGCATTAATGATATTACTCTTTTTAACATAAAATCCCTCCAAGTTTTTGTATGTATTTACAGTTAACATAAATTAACTGCATTTATATTATTAACCATTTTACGCAATATGTCAAGTATTTCTTGTCTTGCGTAAAATGGTATAATATCAATTTGATGTTTATTTATCAAGTAAATGACAAGCTACATAATGTTCGCTTCCTATGTTTTTAAACACAGGATCAACTTCTTTACATATATCCATTGCATATCTACATCTTGTTCTAAATTTACATCCTGAAGGAGGATTTACCGGACTTGGTACATCACCTTCAAGTACAATACGCTTAGATGATTTAGCTACATCAGGATCAGGTATTGGAATAGAAGATAACAATGCCTGAGTATATGGATGTACAGGATTTTTGTACAATTCAGCGCTTGTTGTTATTTCTACTAAATTTCCAAGATACATAACTCCAACTCTGTCAGATATATGCTTAACCATTGAAAGGTCATGTGCTATAAATAAATATGTTAAATTTCTTTCTTTCTGTAAATCTTCAAGCATGTTTACAACTTGAGCTTGTATGGAAACATCAAGTGCTGAAATTGGTTCATCACATATTATAAATTCAGGGTCAACCGCTAATGCTCTTGCAATACCAATACGCTGTCTTTGTCCACCTGAAAACTCATGAGGATAACGGCTTGCATGGTCCTTATTTAATCCAACCGTATCTAACAATTCAAAAATGCGTTCTTCTCTTTCTTTACCTGTTGCAAGGTTGTGAATGTCAATAGGCTCTCCGATAATATCAGAAACTGTCATTCTTGCATCAAGGGAAGCATATGGGTCCTGAAAAATCATTTGCATTTTTTTTCTATATGGCATCATTTCTTCTCTGTTAAATTTAGCTATGTCAACACCATTATAAAGAATTTGACCTGATGTTGGATTATAAAGTCTTATTATAGTTCTTCCAGTTGTAGTTTTACCACATCCAGACTCACCAACAAGACCTAATGTTTCACCTTTTTTAATATAAAATGATACATCATTTAATGCTTTTGTAACCTCTAATCGTTTTGATATAAAACCTTTATTTTTAACGAAGTGTTTTGTTAAATTTTTTACTTCAATGAAATTTTCACTATTATTATTTACCAATTCTTACTCCTCCCTTCAGAAGCTCATATGATTCAACTTTAGGTGCTTCCGGGTGTAAAAGCCAACACATAGATTCGTGATGTCCATTTTCTGATTTAAAATAAGGAGGTTGCTGCTGATTACAAATACGCATAGCATAATTACATCTTGCATAAAATGGGCATCCTGTAGGAGGATTCAATAAATCAGGTGGTGTACCTGGTATAGGAATCAACCTTTGCTTTTCTCCAGAAGAAACTTTAGGAATTGATTTTAACAATCCCATTGTATATGGATGCATAGGTTCATAATAAATATCATCTATTGTACCTTTTTCCATTATTAACCCGCCATACATAACTACTACTCTTGAACATACATCTGCAACAACACCTAAATCATGTGTTATAAGCATTGTTGATGTGTTTAAACGCTTATTTAAATTTTTGATTAAATCAAGTATTTGCGCTTGAATAGTAACATCAAGTGCTGTAGTAGGTTCATCTGCTATTAAAAGATCTGGTTCACATGAAAGCGCTATAGCTATCATAGCTCTTTGTCTCATTCCACCGGAAAATTCATGTGGATAATTTTTAATTCTTTTTTCCGGGTCAGGTATATTAACCATTTTCAACATTTCTAAAGCTTTTTCTTTAGCTTCATGTTTAGATAATTTTTGATGTTTCATAATTGCTTCAGCAATTTGATCACCAATTGTATATACTGGATTTAACGATGTCATAGGATCTTGGAATATCATTGCTATTTCATTTCCTCTTATGGCCATCATTTCTTTATTTGATTTTTTTAATATATTTTCACCATTAAAATAGATATCTCCGCCTACCACTCTACCTGGGTGTAATAAAAGCTGCATAATAGATAAACTCGTTACGCTTTTTCCGCTTCCTGATTCCCCAACTATACCGATAGATTCTCCTTTTTCTACGTCAAAACTAACTCCTCGTATTGCTTTGACTTCACCGACGTGAGTGAAAAAAGATGTTCTCAGATCTTTAACTTCTAATAATTTCATTTTCATCCACCTCGCTTATTTTCTTTGTTTAGGGTCTAATGCATCCCTTAAACCATCACTGAATAAATTAAATGCCAATATAGTTATAGATATAGCTGCTGCTGGAACGAACAATTGGTAAGGATATGTCATAAATCCTTGCAATGCGTCATTACATAATGAACCCCATGAAGCTTGTGGAGCTGCAACCCCTAATCCAACGAAACTTAAAAATGCTTCTGTAAATATAGCATTTGGTATTTGCATTGTAACAGAAACCATTATAGGTCCCATCATGTTTGGCACAAGATGTCTTAACATTATTCTTTTTGAAGATGCTCCTAATGTTTGAGCAGCTAAAATAAATTCCTGTTCTTTAAGACCTAAAACTTGTCCTCTTACAAGCCTTGCCATAGATAGCCAGTAGGTAACACTCAGAGCTATTATGATTGGTCCTAAACCAGGTTCCATTATTACCATCAATAATATTACATATAAAAGTGTAGGAATTGAATTTAATACATCAACAAAACGCATCATCAAATTGTCCAGAGTTCCGCCTACATAACCTGAAACACCACCATATAAAACGCCTATAATTAAATTAACAAATGCTGCAACGAAACCTACTATTAAAGAAATACGGCCTCCGTGCAATGTTCTTATAAATAAGTCTCTTCCAAGATTGTCAGTTCCCCAAATATAAGTTTTATTTTTAACTGTATCTGTTGGGAATATTTCAGTACCCTCAACTAATACATTAAATTTATCAGCATTATCTAAATTAAACTGAGCTTCTGCAAGGTCTATTGTAGGATCTTTTTTAGCTCTTTTTTCTAAGTTCATAAATTCTTTTTTTGCTTCGAAATAAGGATTGTAATCAACTATTACTTCTTTACCACCAAAATCATAATAATATTTTTTATTATTTACATCATCCTTTTTCAAAGGATGTGCATTTAATAATTCGCCATCCTGTGTTATATCGAGAAGTTTATATTCTCCATTCATATAAAAATAGTTACCGTTTATTTCATATATATCCAAACTTGAAGGAATGTTAGAAAAATCTAATTTTTGATCCGAATAAGATATTGGATAAAACATAGGAACAAGAACACAGGCTAAAATAATTACAGTTACCACTACTAAAGAAAACATAGCAACTTTATTTTGTTTTAATCTTCTTTTTGCATCCTGCCAAAATGTTAAAGATTGCCTTGATACTTTTTCAGCATCTTTTTCTGATTTATCTAAAGGTATCCACATGTCAGGAGATATTTTTTTAATATTGTCCATTATTATAATTCCTCCTAATCATATTTAATACGCGGATCAATAAATATATACAATATATCAACTATCAGTGTAGTAACAACTACAAAAACACCAAAAAATACTGTAATACCCATTATTAACGTATAATCTCTATTAGTTATGCTTGTTGTAAACAACGAGCCAATACCAGCTATACCAAAAACTTTTTCTATAACAAATGAACCTGTTACTAAACCTGCAATCATTGGTCCAAGATATGTTACAACAGGTATTAATGCATTTCTTAATGCATGTTTTATTATTACCTTTTTCTCAGATAAGCCCTTTGCTCTTGCAGTACGGATATAATCTTGTTGAAGAACATCCAATATAGATGTACGTGTAAGTCTGGTTACGTATGCAAGAGAAAACATTCCTATACATAGAACTGGACCAATATAATGTCTTAAAGTTCCAACACCAAAAGATGGAACCCATCCAAGTTTTTTACTAAATACATAAAGAAACAAAGTTGCAAATACAAAGCTTGGCACTGTTGAACCTAATGTAGAAACAACCATTAGTGTTCTGTCAGGAATTTTATTTTGCTTTAATGCAGATAAAATACCAAAACTTATACCAAAAATAATAATAAAAATAGATGCTCCTATACCGATTTTTAATGAGTATGGAAAACCACTTGAAATTATTTGTTGAGTTGTAAGTCCAACTTTCTTAAACGAAACACCAAAATCTCCTTGTAAATAATTAGTTAAATATGTTATATATTGTTCAAACATAGGTTTGTCCAATCCATATTTTGCATACACTGCTGCTTTAACTTCTGGTTGCATTGCCCTTGGCGACATAAATGGATCACCTGGTATTGCCTTCATTAAAATAAAAGTCAATGTTAGGATAAACCAAATAGTTATTATTGCTGATATAACTCTTTTAATTATATATCTTCCCACTAAAATATCTCCTCTCTATTATTTTAATTTTTATAATTATATCACATTAAAAACACAACTTCAACATTTTTTAATATTATAGGATATTTGTTTAATAATGTAAAGAACACGTTTTTCTCAACGGCCTTAAACACTCAATTTCTGCAATATTTCACATTTCAAAATCAATAACAAAAAATACACCTGAATAAAAATGCATTTTTTGTTATCAAAAATGTTTTTATAATTAATTTAATTTTGTGTTTTGTAATATAAATAGAAACAAATGGAAAAAATCTTAATTTATTTAACTTTGTTACTGCTTATATAAATTAACCGTTACTTAATTTTACTTAATATGGAACAAAGAAGATTAAAAGTAGTTTCTATGGATTTAATGCTAATATGTTCATTAGGCGAATGAACATCCCAACCATCAGGACCAAATGAAATTGCGTCCAAACCTTTTACTTTCTCCATTAATAATCCGCATTCTAACCCAGCATGTATAGCGCCTACTAAAGGTTCTTTGTTGTACATTTCCTTATAAGTTTCAATACATAAATCTCTTAATGGTGAATTTTTAACATATTCCCATCCAGGATAAAAACTTCCAATTTCACATTCAATATCCAATAAATTACCAAGCTGTTTCATAGCTGGAATAAAACTATTAGTTAATAAACTCATTACAGAACTTCTTGGATGATTATTGAAGTTTA
>JARBUP010000389.1 GCA_029239575.1 Bacillota bacterium | reverse complement strand
AGGAAAGTGCTGCCCTCATAAGGACGATGCACAGATGCTTATGGAAAAACTTAAGGAATACGATGGAATAATTCTAAGCACTCCAATTTATATGGGAGGGGTCAGCGGAAAGCTGAAGGTTTTTATTGATAGGACCTGCAGGTGGTTTCATAGACCTGAGCTTGTGGGAAAGCCAGCACTTTTAGTTGCCACAACAGCGGCCTCAGGACTTAAGGATACTATTAAGTATTTAGAGAAGACAGCTGTTCAGTGGGGTGCCTTTCCTGCTGGCAGTATAGGGAGAACTGTAAATACATTAAGTAAGCCCATAGAATCTAAGGAATATGACAGTTTTATAAAGCACTTATTTATGGAGAAGAAAAAGTATGTGCCTGGCATTAATCAACTGATATTTTTTCAGGTTCAGAAGGTTTTGGCTGAAAAAATCCTTCCTGTAGACAGGGAATATTGGAAAGCTAAGGATTGGAACAAGAAGCTGTATTATTTCGACTGCAGTATTAATCCACTAAATAGAACAATAGCCAAAAGCTTTTATAAAATGCTTTCCAGGAAAGTGGTTAAGGTAGGGGAGTAGGTAAAGTATAAATCACATCTCTAGAAAAACGAACTCCTGTAATTGATAATAATGATTATTGACTTGTAGTTACTTATATGAAATAATCATAGTATAGTTAGTTGTAAAAAGTAATTACTTTGACAAAATTGTCAGGAGGGATAGCATGGAAGTTATAAAAAGAGATAATAATAGATTTTATATTGGAGAAAATATTGAAAATGTATTAGCCGAAATCACATTTGTTCCAACAGGCACAGATAAAATTACTATTGATCATACTTATGTTTCTGACTCACTAAAAGGCCAAGGAATAGGTCAGCAATTAGTAAAAACTGTAGCAGATTATGCTCGACAAGAAGATAAAAAAATTATTCCTCTTTGTTCTTATGCGAAAAGAGTTATGACAAAAGACGAAGAATATAGAGATGTTTTAATAGAAGAATAATTTTGAATTGAATAAGTAAAACGAGCTGGTTGGAGTATAACAAACACACTTACCAGCCTTTTTATTTTAATATACTGATAGGGAAAATAGCCGATGGATAATGTTCCAGCAGCTGTTTTTAGATTCATTGACAAAAACTATGATTTGAAGTATAATTATACCACAAATAAATAACCTTTAGTTAAGAGGGAGTAGCTGCCTTGAAAAAGGTGATAAAGTCAACATACTGACCTTTGGTCTGGCTTTATCGTAACTAATTTTAGTTAAGTGAGACTTTTAGCACAGTGATTTCATTGTGTTAGAGGTTTTTTTTGATGCGATTTATAATTGTATGAAAAAAGACTTTTAACATGGTGTATTTTGTTGTGCTAGAAGTCTTTATTTATTATAAAAACTAAAATAAAAGTTGGAGGGAGGATAATTTTAGTTTTAATTATTTATTTGGGAGGATGAAAAATGGCAGTATTTATTAAAGCTTTATTACTTGTAGTGGTTGCAGAAATGGGAGATAAAACACAGCTTCTGGCAATGGCTATGGCTAGTAAATATAAAGCTAAACATGTTCTTATGGGTGTTTTAATAGCTACAATTTTAAATCATGCATTAGCAGTAGCAGTAGGGAGTTATCTAAGCTCTGTTATACCAATGGATGTTGTAAAAATTGTGGCAGCAATCTCTTTCTTAGCTTTTGGTCTTTGGACTATTCGTGGGGATAAATTAGATGATGAAGACAATAAAAAAGTAAAATTTGGACCTATTATTACTGTTGCTATAGCTTTCTTTTTAGCAGAAATGGGAGATAAGACTCAGCTTATGACTGTAACTATTGCAGCAGAAAATCAGCAGCCATTATTTATTTTAATGGGAACTACAGTAGGAATGCTAGTTGCAGACAGCATTGGAATTTTAGGTGGAGCATGGATGTGCAGACATATACCAGAAATATATATAAAATGGGTAGCTGGAATTGTATTTATGTTCTTTGGAACAATGACCTTGTCTGGTTCTGTATCGGCCTCATTATTAAATCCTTTATATATAGTTCTATATTTTGCCGTTTTAGGAGTACTTATATATCTATTTGGAGTAAAATTTGCTTATTTTGGTCAAGTGTGCGATATAGCACTGCCTAAGGAAGAAGCTTCAGTAGATATCAGCAAATAAAAATGGTAATTAAATGAATGTAACAGAAGAGACTAAATTACATTAGTTGTAAATTAGTCTCTTTTTTAGTTACTTAAAAAATAATACTATTTTTATTTACAAGCATTAAGTAACTACAACAAAACATATTATTATAATGTGATTAAATTTAAAGGAGTTTAAAATGCTGTCAAACAATGAATTTGTAAGACAATCCTTGGAGCTAAACTTGTTTTTTATGAGAATAGCTAAAGAGCACTCAATATTTTTAGAGGCAGGGTTTACTGCAAGAGATCAACCATTCATTGAGCAAGCAGAAATGCTAAAGAATATTTTTAGTCAAATGTTAGTAGAAACTATTAGGATGTCCAATGGCATA
>JARBUP010000388.1 GCA_029239575.1 Bacillota bacterium | reverse complement strand
GGCTTAAATCTATTGCAACCATGACTTTCAATTCCTCTTCTATCGCTTTCCATCAATATTTCCGCACATATAATTGCTTCATCTTCAGGAACACCAAGCTTTTCAAATGTACTTTTCATGAAGTTCCCAATTAATTCCCATGATATAATATAAAAATTCCCCATATTTCCTCCTTAAATATAATATATTTTCTTTATATCCTCATAGAATGAAAATCAAACTACTTTTGTAAAATTTTTTTAAATAAAATATGCTGCAATTGGAAATAATTTATTTCAGAATTGAATTATATTTAGTGCATCATTGACATTCTTGTAAAATTAGAATATCATAACTTATCGATATTATTCAGGGAGGTGTTTATACGAATACTGATAAAAAAGAAATAACGAGCGCATTAACGCATTTAGGCGGTGCTATATTTGGCATTATAGGAACACTCTTGTTCCTGATAGGTGATAAAATTTCAAACATTATGACTGCTGTAGCTTTTTTGGTATTTGGGATCAGCATGATATTGCTATATTCAACAAGCACAATTTATCATTTTATTGACAAATCAAAACAAAAAGCTAAATTGGTATTGAGGAAACTTGATCACATTATGATATTTGTCTTTGTTGCAGGAAGTTATACTCCTATCTGCTTACTTGTATTAAGCAACTCAGTAGGTTACAAGCTACTTGCATTGGTTTGGTCAATTACTATAATAGGAGCAATTATTAAGCTATTTTGGATAACAGCTCCTAATTGGGTAAGTTCAGTATTGTACATAGGAATGGGATGGCTGGCAGTATCGGTTTTATCGCCTCTTGTTAATAATATGCCTGCAGGTGGCATGTTATGGCTTATACTAGGTGGTTTATTTTATACAATCGGCGGAGTAATATATGGATTTAAAAAACCAAATTTCAATAATAAATATTTTGGTTTTCACGAATTGTTTCACATTTTTGTTTTGGCAGGTTCCTTTTGCCACTATATGATGATGTACTTTTATGTAGCATAAATTTCTCATAAAGACAAGTGTTATTAATCACTTGTCTTCTTTTTTAATTAATATATGTCTTATAGTTTTATACCTTTCCATAACTTCTGTACGTCTTTAAAGCAGAAAGCCTTCTTAAGTCATAGAAAAAGTTATACATTAAACCTGCAGTTGTTTTTTGTGCTATAACTAAGACAACAGAGGTCGTTTTATGAAATCTCATATGCTCATTTGCGATTTTTGAATAATTATTATGAGTCTCCAGTGCTTTCTTAGTGTTTAAATAAATATATCCTTCAATAGAATTTAGATAAATTCCACCTTTTTCAACTTTAAATTGTCGCTGGTTATTATGCATTTTAATAACCCAATTTTCATAAGCTCTGTGGTTGTGCAAAAGTTCAACGTTAGCATGCTGAGGAATAGTGAGATCTTGAACCAAATGACATGCTGCACCCAAGTAAAACATAGATGTTTTTATATCACCATAAAAATATTCCTTCAATGCTCTTTTATAGTAAGTCAGACATTCTGCCTTGGCGTTGCTGTTACCGAACAAACCTTTTTTAGTGTTAGGATTGTAGAAATGATTGCTACTTTTGAAATCTTGATCAGCCCAGACTGCTCCTTCATTTATATCATCAATATATTCATTTAGATGTTCATATATTTCGTAATGACCGTCATTTTTTAATATTTCTATTGCTTGATTATTAATAAATTTATGTACAATGCATTCTGTTTTTATAACTCTTTTTTTTAATGGGTTGACTGCCCTAACTACCTTTTTATATAAATATGAATAAGACCTTTCAATAGCGCTCATATTTTTCTTCCTTCCCTTTATAAAAGATTTTAAATTATTTTGTTCATGTTTTTAACTATTATCCGTAAAAAATTAAAAACTACGGTATAAACCGCAGTCATTATTTTTTCATGTTGAGTTATTAAAGTTGCAAAACTATTCCTATACCACCTGATAACAAAATATATAGTACCGGATGTTTATCAAATTTTATAATAGAAAATAAGATTGCTATAAAAATTATTAATTTCAGTATATTTATACTTGCAGCCAAACCTTGTACAGGAATCAATTCAGCATTGACTACAGCAATACTTAACAGTTCGATTCCTACGAATGCAAGAAGTCCGGTAACTGCAGGTCTTATGCCATAAAATACATATTTGAAATTCGGATTTTTTTTAAAACTTGTCATAAACCTAAATACCAATGCCACTATAATTATTGACGGTAAAATTTCAGCAACAGTTGCTAGAATTCCTCCGAAAAATCCAGCTACTTCATTCCCGACATACGTTGCCATATTAATTCCTATTGGCCCTGGTGTTGATTCAGATATTGCTATCATATCAGTAATAAATGATGTCTCGTACCACCCTGTTCTTTCAGCCAGATCTTTTAAGTAAGGAATAGTGGCCAGCCCTCCTCCAAAGGAAAACAATCCAATAATAAAAAATTCATAAATCAACTGTAAGTATATCATGCTTTTTGTACTGACCTCCTGATTATTATTC
>JARBUP010000387.1 GCA_029239575.1 Bacillota bacterium | reverse complement strand
ACTGCCTTTAAACGGCTTTGTTTTTCTGCATACATAGCATAATCACTCCTATGTATGGTTTTTTCCATATCATCGCCATTATGAAATTCTGAAACGCCAATGCTAACAGTGATGAAAAAATCATTTTTTTCCACGATAAAAGGCTCTGAAAAACTTTTCTTAATTCTTTTTATTATGCTTTCTATATTTCTGTCATTGTCTTTTACACTGACAAATGCTACAAATTCATCTCCTCCATAGCGACACAATACATCTGTTTCACGATGAAAGCTTTCCCTTAATCTTTTAGCGCTTTCTTTCAAAATTTCATCACCAACATTGTGTCCGTATTCATCATTTATATATTTAAATTTATCTAAATCAAAAAACAATACGTAAAGACGTTTTCCATCTTCTACTTTGAATCCTTTTTTTATAAGTCTGTTTAAATAGTATCTATTATATAAACCTGTAAGCGAATCCGTTGTAACTACCTCTTCCAAGTAATAATTTTGTTGAATTATCTGAACTAAGTTTTCAATTACAACAACCGAATAGCTTATTAAAAAGAAGAATGTCCCTATAGGCAATATGTCATAACCTATGTTCATAAATGAATCTGCCAGCATGCATATTATTACAGATGTAATACCAACTATAATGATTTTGACTCCTGCCATCTTTCTTTTAAAACCTTCAAGCAACACATATCCAAAGTAAGGAAAGCTTATTATACATAACCAAATATATGGTTGAAGGAAATTAGCATAAATTTCATTATCAGTAAACACGGTTATGAATATGCTTATAGTTATAAACAATTTACATGCATTATGGACATACTTATTTGGAGTAGCATAATTCATTGAATTAAAAAACATGCCGAACAATGGCAACATAAGATAACCGGTTAGAAACTCCATCCTTGTTCCTGCTTCCCAGGATAAATTATATATAAAATCATAAAACAGTTTATAATTTGTCAAGAGCACTCTGATAGATGTCAAAAGACATATAAAAGAAAAATATAAAAGCGGTTTAAAACTTCCATTTATAGAATAAAGACCCAGGAAAAACAAACTTAATGTAAGTAAAGAAGAAAAAAGAAAAATTTGTTGACGTTCCTGCTGAGAAGAATATTTATACATCATATTTTCATCACCCAACAAGGCATTTCTCCAAAAGCCTCCATAATTATATGAATAATTTGATATTTCAATTAATAGTTCAACATTACCCTCTTCGTCAGGCCTGAAATATCCAAGCTTTTTCTTCATTTCAGGCTCATGCTCCTCTTGGGTATATCCCACCTGACCGGCTCTTAAAACTTCATTTCCATTGGCTGTAAGTCTGTAAGCGCTTGTTACGCTTAAAATTTGTATGCTGTAATGCACGTCCTTGTTTAATCCTGAAATTCTTAATTTATATGTTGCTGTTCCATAAGGGTTGTTGTCCATATTTTCATTTCTTTTAAATATATGGGGTACATCAACATATTCTTCAGAAGTTGATTTTACAATATCTTTTATCATCAAACCATCATAATATTGCCATTCACCTGTTAATCTGAGCAGTGCTGATTCATCCCATTCTTTTAAGTCTATTTTACCTTTTTCAGATTGTACCGTTTTTAGTTCAACATTATTATTGGTTACACTAAAAATAGTAGTGCCAATCAAAACAATTATTAAAAATATGTACATGTACCTTAAGTAATTTCTCATAATCTCCGCCCAAAATGGATTTTTTTCTTATGTGCAAAAATATTTTATGCATAAATTTTCCATTACTCAACATTATATAACATTTATTGTATGTTTTAAACATATTTTTACTTTATAACTCTTTATTTCAAGCAATGTAT
Organism: Bacillota bacterium; assembly: GCA_029239575.1. Taxonomy (GTDB): domain Bacteria; phylum Bacillota; class Clostridia; order Tissierellales; family Sedimentibacteraceae; genus Sedimentibacter. The sequence goes on along the minus strand of JARBUP010000387.1, from coordinate 700 downwards.
ATCCTAATTATCTATTAAAAAAGTAGTGTAAACTCAAGCAGATTACCTATTTTTTAAAAAGGTATATCATCATCGCTGATTATAAAGAATGGATTAGTAATATAATCGACTATAATAATCATACTTTTTTCCTTAAAAACTTCATCTTCTATCACTATATATTTAAATTTATCAGTAGACATTGAATTGCTATCTTCAATTGTTCTTAACTTTCCTAAATCAATTTCCAGATCTTCATTTTTAATGGAATTAAAAAAACTATCATAAAAAGGTTCATTTGATTCAATTGTTTGCGGAAAAAAATTGAAATCTGTATAGTTAAGGAAAGAAAAGTATGTGTTCGTAACCTTATACATCTTATTATTTTGTTCATATTCTTTTACATGTACTTCATATTTCGATACATGCGGAATTAATTGAAGCATATTATTTTCAACCTTTTTATCATAATTCAGAAGTATAGTATAATCTTCAGCTTCCAGCAATATAAAATAGTAATTGTCTACAAAAAAAAGCAGGCCCAAGCCTTCTAACGGTTCTATCTTATCATAACAATGTTTTATATATTTATTTAATTCCAAATTAAAGTCATTTGCATAGTCGCTATAGTATTTATATTTGTTTCTTTGAATCTTTGCCAGTTCTTCTGATATATAATGTCCATTCTGATTGTCGCCCATTGCTTTTTTAAATACAGGAT
>JARBUP010000386.1 GCA_029239575.1 Bacillota bacterium | reverse complement strand
ATTTTATTAGTATTCATTTCGTTGTTCTCTGCATTTGTGAACATTCCCAAATCAAGCATCCTAATAAAATCTTTATCAAAATCAAGCAAGTGAACACCTACAATTTTTTATTTTATGCATACTTCCTATTATTAGCCTAATGGGTATATGAATAATAGGAAGTTATATTTTATTTATGATACGGTTCACCGTATAGTCAGCAAGTGCGAATGACTATTCCCTTTATACCGTTCACACATCATTCTTACAATTCACCACGTGTATAACACAATTCACTTTTGTGAGGTAATATGTAATAAATTTAAATTTTACGAAAAATTTTCTTCAATAACGACATATTGCTGTTATTATTGTGATTGTTATTTTTATAAAAATCCTGTGCTTCTGGTAAGAGTTTATTTTTCATCCAATCTAACGTGTAATCTGCTTTCCACTTCACTAGATTATCAAATCCCTCCATACTGCGCTTGTCAAATTTAAATCCTGGTTCCCAGAATACATCTAACATACTTATATTTTCTCTAGAATAATCTACACTTATTTTAGCCAAGATATCTCCTCTAATTTCATCATGTACATTTGGAAACAAAATCAAACTGTTATTACTCCAATTATTATTAAAAATATTCCATTCACATTCTCCATCATCACTGAACCAGTCATGTTTGCGAGCAAAAAATAGAATTTCATTCCATTGTTGTTTATTTATGGTCATCATACAATATTTATCCTCAATTTTTCTAATAGCTTCCGTACCAAGCTTCTTATCGATTAGTTTTTTAGATTCAAAATACTGGTCTTTTAATTCAGAAAATAATTTAAAAATATGATATCCCGTATGTGCATTAATATTTAAACGTACATTTTCTATCTGCATATATAACATTTCTTCATCTACATATCTACCTACATTATGTTTTGTTTTAAATTCATCTTCTTCAACAAAGTAGTCTTGCAATAACCGTTCTTGATCAAATGTAATATATGCAGCAGCAATATCATGCTGCCTAAATTCTAATAAGCAGCTGATTTTTTTTTCATAGGTTAATGGAATAAACGCAGTAAGCTGAATATCTCCATACCCATGCTTCCATATAGCTGTTTCATCCGATTCGTAATAAACATCACTTGTAAGTAATTCAGTATTTTTTACAATGCTAAAATATTTTATTCTTCCTGAATCGAATACCATATTGATGTCATCATAAATTTTTATGATAAATCCATTTTCTCTTTCGTTCCGTTCTCTAATTAAATCAGTAATTTTTCTAAAATTATAAATATTATCTTTAAATGAAAACTCATTATTATTAGCTAATGTAGTTTTTTCTGGTTTATAATATGTATGTTCTTGGTCATCTAGAATTAAAATATTTAGCCTATCAATTTGTTTTGATATATCCGATTTATTAAATTTCTCTATGGTATTTTCTATTTTCTTTCTGTCACTTCTTGACGTCACCTGAAAAGCAATCTTCTTATCATAGTCAATTAAATCAACTGCAATAAAATTTCCGGACACTTCTGCTGACATAGATACCAAATTTATATCAAATATTTCATTTAGTATTTTCCCAAATATCTCTTCACAAATTACGTTAATGTCAGTCAAGTTTATCTTATTATTTTTCTTAATATCAAGTGCGACTTCACATAGTCTTCGTTTAATACTATCAATGGTAATATCTTTATCCTTGATATATTCTATGGTTGTTTCTTGCATTATTTTCCTTCCCTTTAAACTTTCAACAGGAACTTACTATTCTACTAAGTCCAATTGTTTAAAATTTTGTTTAAATAATTTACAAACTGAATTATTTCATTTTTTCTTCTGCCGAAATCAATCTACGGTCCAATTTTTATTCCTCTTATATCCAATTTCAGATTATATTCAATCAAAACTACGGCATCCTTATATAAGTCATAATCACTCCATTAACTACTATAACATAATTTTTAAACTCACGCTCCTGCTCATTCCCCGCTGTAGATTTAATTTCTTCCTCAGCACCAATTTTATTAACATCAATGTCCATTAAGTACATCAGCCTTAACAAATTTTATTGCCAGATGAAAAAACATAATAACTTCTTTACTTTCACTAAATTATCATATGCTTTTCATACATAGTTAGATGGAAGATAAATTATAGCACAACCATGCATCTTTCATACCATTTATTTAGTTATAAGATTAAATTAAACCATAACTCAACTAACAATACTATATTTTTAACATATTATGAAAAATAAATTTTTAAATAGTTGTGAATCCATTTTAATATACTAGAAAATAGTTTTTTACTTTTGAGTATCTCAACGAATTAAAAATAGTGCTCCGAATATTCTATTATGAACCACTTGAATCCCGCCAATATATACAAAAATAGCCTTATGCAAGTCATATCAATGCCTAATACTAAAAACATCACTTATTTATGATATGGTTCTCCGTATCGATACTAAGTCAGGTTTTACCATTTTATTCTTCTGTATATAATCTACATAATTATGGTATAATTCTAAAGTAATATTTAAAAATTT
>JARBUP010000385.1 GCA_029239575.1 Bacillota bacterium | reverse complement strand
TTATATAAAAAAAGATAGGACCTATTAAAGGTTCTATCTTTTTGTCATCCTGAGCAAAGCGAAGGATCTTATTATTAATTTTCCATTATTAAATAAGCTTCTCTGTCAGCGCCTACTGAAACATATTTTATAGGGCATCCAACTTTTTCTTCAATATATTTAATATAGTTTAATGCAGCTTCTGGCAAATCAGATTGCTTTCTGCAAGAACTTATATCGCAATTCCATCCATCAACATATTCTATAACTGGTGTAGCGTTATTTAAATCTTCGCCTACAGGGAATTCAGTTGTAATATTTCCATTAACATTATATCCTGTTACAACAGGAACTTTTTTCATATATGACATTACGTCAAGTTTTGTAAGAGCTAAATCATCAGCACCTTGAACTGTTACTCCATATTTAGATGCTACAACGTCAAATGGACCAACTCTTCTAGGACGTCCTGTTGCTGCTCCGTATTCTCCGCCAGCTTCTCTTAACGCTTCAGCTTCTTCACCAAACATTTCAGAAGTAAAAGGACCTTCGCCAACGCATGAAGAATAAGCTTTCATAATTCCTATTGTGTTTGTAAGTTTTTTTCCTGGTATTCCAGTTCCTATAGGAGCATATGCTGCAATTGTTGAAGAAGATGAAGTATAAGGATAAATACCAAAGTCAATATCTCTTAATGCTCCAAGTTGTGCTTCAAACATTATTTTTTTGCCTTCTTTAATTGCTTTGTTAAGGTAGATTCCAGTATCTGTTATATATTCTTCTAAACAAGTACCATATTTCAATATCCAGTTGTAAATATCTTCGCCTTTAAATGGAACTGATTTGTAACCACCAGCTATAAGTAAATTTTTCCATTCAACAATTTGTTCAACTTGAGATTTTAATGATTCTTTGTTGAATAAATCTCCTAATCTTATACCTTTTTTTAAATATTTATCTCCATAAACAGGTGCAATACCTCTTCTTGTAGAACCAAATTTCATATCTTTTAAACGTTCTTCTTCTAACACGTCTTGTTTAACGTGGTATGGAAGACAAATTATAGCTCTGTCACTTATTTTGAGGTTATCAGGAGTTATTTTAATACCCGATGCTTTTAATTTTTCCATTTCTCCATATAAATGTTCTATATCGATAACCATTCCATTGCCCATTATGTTTACAACTTCTGGTCTTAATATTCCTGATGGTAACAAATTCAATATGAATTTTCCAGAATCATTTATAACAGTGTGACCTGCATTGTTTCCACCTTGATAACGGCAAACAACATCATAATCCTTGCTTAACAAGTCCACCATTCTTCCTTTTCCTTCGTCACCCCAATTTATTCCAACTATTGCAGTTAGCATAATTACCTCCTATAACTTTAATAAAGTTATTATATTATTAGTAAATATCAAAGTCAAGGAATAATTTGCTATGAAAACACTCACAAGTATTACCAAATATAACAAAAGTTAATTTCTTTAATGATACAAGCATTATTGCTTATAAATTGTTAATATGATAATATAAATATAATATGTAAATAAAATTTTTTTTAATTTGTGCAATCATAATTTCAAGGGCATTTAGGAGGCAAAATGTTATTTAAGTTTAGAAAGTTGCTGATTACATTATTTCTAATGTCATCAGCCTTATTAGTGTCATGCAACAATTCAGTTGAAACTAATAAACCAATTAATTCTGAGGAAGATATAGAAATAATCGATTCAGAAGAGCAAAAAAACGATGTGGAAAAACAAAAGTCAGAAAGAGAAAATTTAGAAAAACAAAGAAAAGAAAAGTTAGGGGAATTTTATGTACCTCTATTGCCCTTAGGTGAAAATAAAGAAAAGAAAAATACGGAAGTTAAAGCATTGTATTTAACAGGTCACACTGCAGGCAATGATCTTAGAAAGCCATATATTGATGCATATGGTGAATATGTTAAAGCATTAAGCGAAAATAATGTAGAAAAAGCTGCAGGGCTTAAAGAAGTAGCAGAACAAGCAAATAAGTTTGAAAGAATTATAGGAATAGCTGTTGGAACAGAAATAAATGGACTTGTAATTAATGTTAAAGATGATAATGGATTAATGACTTATGATAGCAATGTTAAAATTGTTCAAGAAATGAATCAGAAAACACCAATTCCAATAAAAGATATTAAAGGAATGCTAAAAATTCTTCAAGAATATGATATTTATACAATAGGAAGAATAGTAACATTTAAAGATAAAAATTTTGCAGAACATAAACCTGCACATGCAATACAATTAAAATCAGGTGGAACATGGTATGATAAAAACAGTAACAATGTTCCATGGGTAAATCCATTTGACAAATATGTTTGGGATTACAATATAGCCATTGCCAGGGAAGCAGCTCTAATGGGATTTGATGAAATTCAATTTGATTATGTTAGATTCCCTGATGGAGCTAAATATTATAATCAAATTACAGAATTTCCAGGAAGAAACAAAAGGGATAAGGATGAAGCTATTGCTGAGTTTTTAAAATATTCTAAAGAGGAATTAGAAACTTATAATATAAACATCGGGGC
>JARBUP010000384.1 GCA_029239575.1 Bacillota bacterium | reverse complement strand
AATGGGTTGATGAACCGTGGCCTTGGGAATATGAAGCTAATTTTAAGCTATAGGAAAGGAGAATATATAATATGTGGTCTTATGACAAAATACTTGAATTCCCGGTTAAAATAAAAAATCCGAATCCGGCATTGGCCAAAATAATAATTTCTCAATACGGAGGACCTGATGGAGAGTTAGCAGCTTCTATAAGATATCTTAGCCAAAGATTTACAATGATAACTCCAGAAGCAATTGCAACTTTAAATGATATAGGAACTGAGGAATTGGCTCATCTAGAAATAGTAGGAGCAATGGTTCACCAATTAATGAAAAATGCATCTATTGAAGAAATCGAGAGAGCCGGAGTTGGTCCTTATTACACAGATCATGGAAAAGGAGTTTATCCACAGGCTGCAGCAGGTGTTCCTTTTACAGCAGCATTCATACAGGTAAAAGGCGACCCGATAGTAGACCTTACTGAAGACTTGGCAGCTGAGCAAAAAGCTAGAGGAACATACGAATGGCTGATAAATCAAACTGATGATCCTGATGTACTAGAACCATTAAAATTTCTGAGAGAAAGAGAAGTAGTTCATTATCAAAGGTTTGGAGAAGCTTTAAGAAAGGTTCAGGATTACCTGCAAGAACCTCGCTTGTTCATAATGCCTAAACCAGATTTCATGAACAGAAATGACTAATTTATAAAATATTAAAAAAAACTGCGTTATATAACGCAGTTTTTTTCGTTTTTTTATTTAAAATCGCTTGTAAACATTTGTGTCCAAAAAGGTGTTCCCGATGAATCTACATAATATCCGACTCCAAGAAAAGTAAAGTTTGGAGAAAGGATATTTTCTCTGTGTGAAGGCGAATTCATCCATTGTGATACTACAGTTTCAGGAGTATCCTGTCCGGATGCAATATTTTCACCCCATGCAGTCCAAGTTATACCGAAGTTTAAAAGCATATCACTTGCCATTCCATAAGTTGGTGATTGATGCGCAAAATAATTGTTAACCGCCATGTCTTGAGATTTAGTTCTGGCTACATCAGAAATGTTGCTATCATAATATAGTTCTTGTAACCCATATTTTTGACGTTCAACATTCACTAACTGTACGACCATTTGCTCATAAGACGGATTGATCGGCGGTGTTGTACCTGCAACAGCATAGACAGTTAAATTCGATAATGCCAAAAGTGCTGTTATAACTAACAAAGCAATTTTATTTTTTTTCGTACAAAACACCTCTTTTAGATTATTTGAAACAAAAAATATATTTTTTTATTTCTTTCTTATTATTTCTTTTTAAAGAAATAATATAATCATCAATAGTTTGTAAATATGTAAATTAAAACTTTAAAAAATTATTAAATATTAAATTTAATAATTTTTGGAATTTAAAAATTAAAAATATTTTGCATATCGTAAAAATATATAGTATACTAATGTTAATAAAATAATCACAAGCGGGAGCTTATATATAGGCTGAGAGGGAACTAAAAGTTCCGACCGTACCTGATTTGGATAATGCCAACGTAGGGAACTGTTTATGGAAGTAGATGGGATATACCACGTTGTTGGTATATCCCATTTTTAATTGAAAGGAAAAAAATATGGAAACTACTTACAAAACATCAACATTAAGCAATGGATTATTGTGGTTTGGCGCGGCAATTTCTATTGCGGAAATCTTTACAGGAACTCTATTTGTACCGCTTGGATTTGCAAAAGGATTTTTAGCAATAATTTTAGGACATCTCATAGGCTGCATACTTTTGTATTATGCAGGAGTTATAGGTGCTGAAAGCCATAAATCTTCAATGGAATCTGTTGGCTTTTCTTTTGGCAGTAAAGGTAAAACATTTTTTGCTGTATTAAATGTATTGCAGCTTGTTGGATGGACGGCTGTAATGATTATTCAAGGTGCAAGAGCAATAGGTATTTTATTAAATACAAACATTGGCATACAGTCAGATTTATTATGGTGTGTCATTATTGGAATTTCAATTCTGATTTGGGTTGCTATAGGAACAAAAACCTTAGAGAAAGTTAATGTAATTGCAATTGGGGGCTTATTTCTATTAACACTTTTATTATGTTATACTGTATTTCAGAGAACAGTTTTGTCAACAGTGAGCAGCGATATGAGTTTCGGAGCAGCGATAGAACTGTCAATAGCTATGCCTTTATCATGGCTGCCTTTGATTTCTGATTATACAAAGGATGCAGAAAACTCAAAAGTAGCTACAAAAGTCAGTGTGCTTACATATTTTGCAGGTAGTGTTTTTATGTATGCTATAGGTTTAGGTGCAGCCTTATTCACCGGCGAAAGTGATATTGCTTCTGTTATGCTCAATGCTGGCTTTGGTGTATTCGGAGTATTTATAATATTGCTATCAACTGTAACAACAACATTTTTAGATGTTTATTCAGCAGGCGTAAGCTTAAAAACAATTGATGATAGACTTTCAGAAAATAAAATGGCAATGCTGGTGTGCATAATTGGAACAATGCTAGCAATTCTTACTCCAGTTGAGCAATATGAAAATTTTCTTTACTTGAT
>JARBUP010000383.1 GCA_029239575.1 Bacillota bacterium | reverse complement strand
ATGTTGGTAAAGTGATGGATTAAGTATGAGAGTAAAATTGTATTCTTTAATATCTTTCCTTAATTCATATATTACAGGACTAATTGTTCCAGTTTTGAGCTTGTTGCTAATGGAAAAGGGAGCTACACTAAGCAGTATATCTATTGTTATAGGAATTTTTTCCTTTACCGTTATAGTGCTTGAGTTGCCTACAGGCATTATGGCAGATATAATAGGAAGGAAGAAGACCTTTGTTTTATCTCTTGTTTTGTCTTTAGTTTTCACAATAGTAATTCTTTTTGGTAATGGATTATTGATTTTGTGTATAGGAGTATTTATTTATGGATTAAATAGAGCTGTTTCTTCAGGATCATTTGAAGCTTTATTTATTGACTCCTATATTAATGAATATGGCAAGGATAAGTTGCATGAAGTTACAACTCGATTAAGTGTCATGGAAGCTCTTGGTTTATCAGCAGGGGCTCTTACAGGAGGAGCTCTTCCAGAAATATCAAAGAAGTATTTTATTTTAACTGGAACTTATGATTTGAATCTTATAGTAAGATTAATATTAACTGTTTTAGTTGCAGTACTTGCAGTTGTTTTTATCAAGGAAGCAAGTACAAATGATATTCAAGAACGTATTACATTAAAACAACATATAAAAAACAGCTCAAATGTAGTAACTAAAAGTAAAAATATTTTATGCATATTTATATCTGTGTTTTCAACAGGTTTTTTCTTTAGCTCTTTGGAGACGTACTGGCAGCCACACTTTATTTCTTTGATGCCGGATAACAGTGCAATGTTTATTCTTGGTGTTATGGCATTTTTATATTTAGCTGCAGCTATGTCAGGAAATATTATTTCAAGTAAAATGCTTAGCAAGTATAATCCCAAAAAAACATATTTAGTCCTTAGAATTATTCTTGCTATTATATTGATAATAACAGCATTGCAAACTAATATGATTACATTTATATTGTTTTATTCATTAATATATTTAGTTTTTGGAATGGCCAATATACCTGAGAGTGTAATTTTAAACAGTGAAATACCAAATTCAGCAAGGGCATCTATTTTATCTGTTAATTCATTAGTACTGCAAATCGGAATGCTTTTGGGCTCATTTGCTAACAGTATCATTATAAATTATTATTCAATACCAAATCTTTGGATTATAGCAGCTGTAATAATTTTCATTTCAGTGATTGTCATTTATAAAAAATTATTATCGGAACAAACAAAAGAAAGTGCTTTACACTTAAATTAGTATAAGTTATTACAATAAAGCGATTAATTTTTACAATCATTAGAAAATAATCGCTTTTATGTTATAATATAAATACTTACATGTAACAAGGGGGTACACATGGACAGAGGAATGAAGACAATAATTGTATTGTTGATTTTAAGTTTAGCTCTTAACCTATTCGTTTTCAATAGAATGCAAAAAACTGAAGAAGAATTTGAAAAGATGCGTAGCAGTATGACAATGATGAACGAAAATTTGAATAATACTATTGCTAATCAAGACAGGTATATTAATAACAAATTAGATGAATTTGTAAAAGAGAATAATTGGATTAATAACGAAGAGTTTCTTATAGATTATGATAAAACTACAGACAAAGAAGTGCATCTGAATTATCAGTGGTCATTTAAGGAAGTAGAAGAAGATGCTAATGTATATTTAATTTGTAATGACAAAAATGGAAACTATATAAAAGAAGAAGCTACTAAACAAAATAATGGTATATATACAGTATCTTTAATTCTATCACCTGATAATAAATACAAATATAAAATTACGACTGAGGGAAGTACTTTAAGAGTTGGAGAAGAAAAGGAAATACCTGAAGATTATTATAAACCCGGAATAATTAGCATAACAAGCATGAGTTATGAAGAAAACTCTGGTTATTTAAGGAATTTTGAGTTAGAAGTTACTCAAAAGGGAAGTCTTATTTCTGGTCTTTATAAACCTGTAAAATTACAGGTAGTAATTCATTATAATAATGAAAAAGATACTAAAGAATTAAATATAGTTAGTGAAAGCTTATTTAACAATGTATGGTCAGCATACCTTGAAAATTTTAAAAATAAACCAGAAAAAATCGATCTGGAAATAATATATGAAAATGGACATATAGAAAGCAATGAGATTTGGCCAAAAGATGTATTTAGTGAAAAATTTAAAAGTAATTAATCAGGGACTTTTTAGATAGCGATATTAAAACTATTTTAACTTTTGTTGACTATAAAAAACTCATTAAATCTCTACCATCAGAAATTTCTATGGGCTCATCAAAATTTATCACACCAAAAAATGTCTATGAGAGTAAAGTATAGCATTATTTAAAAATTTTATTTATTTTATATATAATATGGTATACAATATTAGTATCTATACGAAAATAGAGGAGAGTTTATATATAAATGAATATTGAAGATGGCAAGAAAATAAAGTCGCTGTTTAAAACAATTGTTTTTATTGGGTTCATTCTATTAATAGTTCTGAATTTCAATGTAGTATTAAATATTTTCGGGACGATATATGCAGTTATTTCACC
>JARBUP010000072.1 GCA_029239575.1 Bacillota bacterium | reverse complement strand
TCAAATTCAACATTCTTTTTTAATTTTGGATGAGTAAATCCAAATTTGTGGGACCAAAGGGCTATTTGAGTAAATTCCTTTTTTTTCACAAATATCTTATTGTATTTATTGTCACCCCAAATAGGTAAACCTGCATTTGAAAGTTGAAGTCTTATTTGGTGATGCCTTCCAGTAAATAATTTTATTTTTAATAAAGATAGTATTCCATATTCATCAGTCTCTACAGATCCTATCATTGTATATTCAAGTTTCGCCAACTTTCCAAGCTTATCATCTTCTGTTGTTACTTTTGACATATTTATAGTTTTAAGTTTTTTCAAATAGTCTTGTAGCATTTCAGTTTCATTTTCAGGTTTCCCACAAACTACAGCAAAATATTCCTTATTAATTTGTCTATTTTGAACTTGTTTAGAAAGTTCTTTATTGGCAAATTCTGTTTTAGCAAATACTAAAACACCGCCAACTGGTCTATCAAGTCTTTGTATTAAACCTAAATATGGTATGCCTCCTTTTGATTTCAAATAATTTAAAGAAGCAGTCATTATATCTTCATCATTTGTTTTATCACTTTGTGTTGGTATACCCTGTGGTTTTTCAAGGCATAGTATATATTTATCTTCGTATATTATTTTTAATTCCATTTTATCTCCGTATATATGTTTCCGTATTTTTTAATCATAAATTCAAAATTATTATATCATAAAGCAAGACGTAAGTCTTGCATCACAACGATTCAATAAAAATACTAAAAACAAAGACATCAGTCTTTTTTATAGTATTTTTATTATATCACAGCCAAAATTTATTGTATATTTAAAATAAGTAAAATATTCGATATAGGAGTTTATAAAATTTTTATTTCAATTTTACTTATATTATAGTAAAATATATCTGACCTTATTAAAATATTAAAAACAATATTTATAAAAAAGACAGATAAGAGGTAAATATGATAATATCACCTGTATTTGATAAAAAAAGCAAAATGCCAATTTACATTCAACTATATGAATATATAAAATCAGAAATTACATCGGGTTTATTAAAACCTGATTCAAAACTTCCATCCATAAGAGAAGCATCATCAACTTTAAATTTAAGCAAAACTACAATTGAAAATGCATATTATCAGTTAGTGGCTGAAGGTTATATTGAAAACCTGCCTAAGAAAGGTTATTTTGTTTGTAATTTAAGTGAGTACAGTTTTGAAAAAAAATTAAGTATTATTAAAAGTAATGTAGAAGAAAAGGAAGAAACAATATATTTAAATGATGGAGTTGATATAGAAAGCTTCGATATTTCTATTTGGAAAAGGCTATATAACAAAGTCATATCGGATCGTAGTTCTAATATTTACAATAATGGATCTATTCAAGGAGAAAAATTATTAAGAGAAGAAATTTCAAACTTTGTCAATACAATGAGGGGTGCTAATACTACTTCTGAACAAGTTATTGTAGGTGCAGGTGGTCAATATCTTTTAGGAATTTTAATAGGAATAATTAAAAAAAATTATAACTCTGCAGCAGTAGAAAAACCTGGTTATGAAAAAGCGCAATTTATATTTGAAGATTATTCATTTGATGTAAAACACATAGAGGTATCCGATAATGGATTTCCTCCTATTTCAGAATTAAAAAAAAGTAATGCAAAAGTACTTTATATCAGTCCATCCCATCAATATCCTTTAGGAAATGTAATGCCTGTTAATAAAAGAATGGAACTTTTGGACTATACTTATAAAAATGATGGTTTAATAATAGAAGATGATTATGATGCAATAATCAGATATGATGCAATGCCAGTACCATGTCTTCAAGGTTTGGATAAACATGACTGCGTAATTTATCTGGGTTCTTTTTCTAAAATGCTTTTGCCATCCTTAAGAATTAGCTTTATAATTATACCTAAAAAACTTCTTAACAGATATTATGAAATTAAAGATAAATATACACAATCTACATCAAAATTAGATCAATTAGTTTTGGCTAATTTCATGAAAGAAGGATATATGGTAAAACATATAAGAAAAATTAAACGTATTTACAGAAAAAAAAATTTAATGCTTACAAATAGCATTTTAAAAAAATTCAAAAATAAAATTGATATAATAAATTCAAATTCTGGTCTTCACATAGTTTGTGAAGCAAAAACAAATAAAGACGAAGAAAAAATAATAAAAGATTGTTTTAATAATAAATTACTTTTAAATATCATAAGTAAAAAAGAAAATAAAATATTATTTTCTTTAAGCTACAGCGGTATTGATTTAAATAAAATATCAGAATTTACAGATATTTTAGGAAAAGTTTTGTTTGAAAATTAAAAGCCAAGGGGACCTAAACGCCCCCTTGGCTCTTTATTTATTTGTTACTTAGTACATTACCCATTTTAACTCCCATAAGTGAAGCCATCATAAGTCCTCTTGTCCATCCACTTGCATCTCCTAAACAATAGAGATTTTTAATGCTTGTTTCAAAATTTGTAGTAAGTTCTACTTTGTTGCTATAAAATTTTACTTCAGGTCCATATAATAATGTTTCTGTTCCTGCAAAGCCTGGTACAACAGTATTTAATGACTCAATAAAATTTAATATATTTGTCATTGTTCTATACGGCATTGCTGCTGTTATATCCCCTGCTACAGCATCAGGTAAAGTTGGTACTACGTTTGAACGAGACAATTCTTTTTGCCAAGTCCTTTTACCATCAAGTATATCACCATATCTTTGAACTAAAATACTTCCATTACCTAACATATTTAAAAGCTCAGAAACTTTTATACCATATTTTATAGGTTCATTAAATGGATAACTGAAATTATGAGAAGATAAAATTGCAAGGTTAGTGTTGTTTGATTTTTTATCCTTATAAGAGTGACCATTAACAACAGCTAAATCATTGTCGTAGTTTTCTTGGCTAACAAATCCACCAGGATTTTGGCAAAATGTTCTTACTTTATCTTTAAATGGTGCTGGGTAACCAATTAATTTTGATTCATAAAGTACATTGTTTACTTTTTCCATTACTTCATTTCTAACTTCAACTCTGACACCTATATCAACAGTTCCTGCTCTATGTGCTATGTTGTGTTCAACACATAAATTTTCTAACCAATCAGCGCCTTTTCTTCCTGCAGCAATAACTACTTTATCCGCATATACAGTTTCTTCAGTTTTATGTTTTATAGAATCTGTTATTATAACACCTTTTATTTCACCATCTTCTACAATTATATCTTTTGCTTGAGTTAAAAATTTAATTTCAACATTATTTTCGATTAAATAATCTTCAATTTTTTTATAAATTTCCTGAGCTTTTTCAGTACCCAAATGTCTTATTGGGCAATCAACAAGTTTTAATCCTGCTTCAATAGCTTTTCTTCTTATTTCTTTGATTTCTTCTTTACCTTCAATACCTTCTATTTTAGAATCAGCACCAAATTCAAGATATATATTATCAGTATAATCAATTAATTCTTGAGTTACATCATATCCTATTAATTCAGGTAAATCACCGCCAACTTCAGGGCTTAGTGAAAGTTTACCATCTGAGAAAGCTCCTGCTCCTGAAAAACCTGTAGTAATATGGCAATATGGTTTACAATTAACACATTTTTTAGTTTTTTCTTTAGGGCATCTTCTTTTTTCAATAGGGCTTCCCTTTTCAATTAATAAAACATTTTTATCTTTATTTTTTCTTATAAATTCAAGAGCAGTAAAAGCCCCTGATGGACCTGCTCCAACTATTATCAAATCATATTTCATGTTCATTTCTCCTTTTGTTGTAAATTTAATTTTTGTTTCCTACTTATTTAAGTGGCACAAAAACCTAAATTTAATTTAATTATATTTTGGTTAAACAATTAAGAGGTATATAATATTTTATATAATGCTGTCCATTTCTGTCCATATAATTTCCTTTATTGTTTTGAGACATAACAGTTGCTCGCTTATTTATATTATTAATTATTCCAATTATTTGTTTTCCTTGAAATTCAAATGTTACTTTATTACCTACAACTAAACCGTATTCAGCAAAGCTTGCTTCTCTTGATGTTACTAATTTATGTGTTGATTCATTTTGCCCAAATAAATTAAATATTAATTTTTTAAAAGGCTCTTTTTTGCAACTTGATTTTTTACAAATTAAAAATTCAATTACATGGCAAATTTCATGTTCGAAAACAAGCATTAAACTATGGAGTTTACTTTTAGCTTGTATACCTCCCACATATTTATCCCTATCTATTTTATCAAAATTAAATAAATGGTTTAAAGATATTTTAATTTGAAACTCTACTTCTTCAGGTTTAATCTTTTCTATATGCTTTTTTGTTGTAGTATTTCCAGCTGCACGAGTCAATTGTTTTGAAAATTTAAATGTAATTTTTCCTTTAAAATTTTCTGCAAACCATGAATTAAAAAAAATTTCATCATATAATTTATATAATAAATACAAATCAGAATTACATATTTGAGTAAAATCAACTTGCTTTATATTAGCTGAATTTTCAAAGAGTTTATTTTTTATAATATTTCTTTTTTCATCTATAGTATTTAAGTCATATTTAATATTAAACATCATTTTCCCTTAATTATAATAATTTGTCAACTTGATGACAAGGTAGTATTTTTATTTTTGTCATCTTTGAGTGATAGCGAAGGATCTTATATTTCAATAATCAATAGAATCTTAAACTACTCAATCTTCATTTTTTTCTATTAGAACAACATCATTTTCACTTAATCCTGATGTTATTTCATAATATTTATCATTTTCAAGATTAGTTGTAATTTCTTGTTCTTGTAGTTGCTCACCTTTTTTTATAGTTACATATTTTTTTTCATTTTTTTCATAAACAGCATCCTTTTGTAATAGAAGTACTCCATCATGCTGTTCAAGAATTATTTTAACATCCACTTCTGTTCCAATTCTTAATTTATTTTTATTTTCTAATATATCAGCTTCTACTCTAACTCTTTTTTGCTCTACCCCAAGGTCGGATATTTTGGATAATGCTTTAGGATGGATTCTATTTACTTTTAATTCTTCTATTATATCATCCATATCATCGGAATTTTGTTCTAACACCACAAATTTCATATCAGTTTTTACTTCTGATGCTTCATCCGCTAATAATTCAACATAGATTCCTAAACTGCTATCATCTTGAATTTCAACAACAATTTCTCCTAATTGAGTCATACTTTTTTCTTCTACATTTAATTCTGTTATTATTCCATCAAATTCAGCTTTAATAGTTGCTTGTTCTTGTTTTTTTTGAAGTATTTGCATTTGAACCATTATTTCTTCAACCTGTGCTTCATATTGCGTTTTTATGTTATTAGAAACACCTTTTAATAATAATTCATAATTATTTTTTGCTTCTTGAAGTTGGTTTTGTAAAATCTTAACTTTGTTATCAGCTTCTTCATATTCAACTTTGCTAACTGCGCCATCCTGATATAATTGATTAATTTTTTCAAAACTGCTTAAAGCTAAATCTAAATTATTTTCAATTGTGTTAATAGTAAGTTTTGCATTCGATACTTCCTGAAAATCTGCTCCTCTTGAAGCTTCATTATAAGATGCCGTTATAGAATCAATTTGCTTTTGCAAACTTTTAATTTCTAAATCATAATTGTTTTCATAAGTTAATATTATGTCACCTTTTTTAACTCTATCACCTATGGAAACACTTAATTTATCAACTTTTTGGCTCATATTTGAATAAAAAGTATTCACTTTTTTAGAATAAACTGTACCCGTTTCATCCACAGTTTTTTGAATTGTTCCAAGTTCTACTTTTGTAGTATTTTCGTCTGCCGCATTTTGCTTTTTAGCAAATGAAAAAGCAAGTAAAGCTATAATAATTATTATTACTGATAAAATGATAATCTTTTTCTTTTTCATAAGGACCTCCGTTATGATATTCTACTTTTTAAAGATTGCATAAAATCTAATTTATAAATTTTTACATAGGTGATCAGCTGAGCTAATATTAAAAATGCAATGGTAAAAATTATAGCCCAAATCACTTCAGGGGCAGTTAAAGGTTCTTTCATTGTATAAATATCTGTTGAGAACATTTTGCCCATGTAATCTATTAAAATTTTGCCAAGGGGTATTCCCAAAACAATTCCAATAAAAGACATAATAGAATTTTCTTTTATCAACATATAAAATATTTCTTTTGTCGTAAAACCCATAACTCTTAAAGCTGAAAATTCCAAAGCTCTTTCATTTATGCTCATAAGTGTCATGCTATAAACTATTACAAATCCCAAAAGACCTGAAAATATAATCATACTCCCTATGGAAATAGCAATCATTCCAGTAAATTGCTCAAACATGCCCTTCATATCGCTTTGGGACTGTATTGAACTGATATTATCCACATTATCCAATATTTTAGAAACATCATCTAAAGAATTTATATATACTCCATTGATAATATCTTTATCAAGGAATAATTTGTTCATATAATCTATGTTCATATAACCATTTATACCAAGACTTTGATTTATGATTTCTTTTACTATTACATATCCATCATCTTTGTCCGGCATGAAATTTTTAAGTAAAATTTTATCCCCTATACGAACATTTAAATAATCAGCTAAATTTGAAGATAATATAATGCCCTCATCTGCAACATTAACATCGTAAAAAACAGTATTTTTTTCTAAACCTATAACAGTAACTATTTTTGATTTGCTGCCATTTACTATTTCAAATGGAAGTTCTACTCTACCTTCAATATCATTTACATTTAAAATTTCAGAAAATTCATTTTTAGTATTTTCATCTAAAAACGATGTAAATCCAACATTATACTGCATTTTCATAAATTCTGTATAATGTTTGTTAAACATTACATCTATTATATCGTTCATCCAAAATGTCATTATTAGCATACTGCAAGTAATTGAAACAGCAGCTGCTATTAATAAAAACTTTTTTTTCTCTCTAAATATATTTCTCAAAACCATTTTCCAAGAAAATGATAATTTGTTCCAAATAAATTTTATGCTTTCTAAAAAAATCCTCTTACCCTGTTTTGGAGCTTCAGCCTGCATTGACTCAGCAGGATTTATTTTTAATATGCCTCTTATTCCAAAAAGCCCCGCTGCCATGCACAATAAAAGTGATAATAAAATTGCAGCTAATATTCTGCTAAAATAAAATTTAATTGAAAGCATAGGGATATTAAAATATTGTAAATATACAGAGGTCATCATACTTGATAAAGCAGTTCCTATGAGTGAGCCTATAATTCCACCAATTATTCCAATTGTAGAAGCATATTTTAAATAATGGACTATAATTTCATAATTAGTAAATCCTAAAGCCTTTAATACTCCAATAGAAGTTCTGTCTTTTTTTACTATTCTTGACAACATATTGGCAAGCATTATTCCTGCAAATGTCAAAAATATTATAGGAACAGATTGTGACATTTTTTCAAGACCTTCGACTTCTTGATCAACCATTCCAAAGCTAAGCTGCTCGTCTTTTTTTACAACTCTTTTTATTCCATACTTATCTAAATTATCTTTTAAGAAATCACTTGTTTTATCAATATCATTTTCACTATTTAATTTTACAACTATTTCATTAAAATTTCCATTAGTACCTGAAATCTGTCTTAAATAATTTTCTTCCACATATACTACACCAAAATTTTCAGGATCAGGCATTAATGTTTGTTCATTTTCCATTATATAAACATATTCTGGGCTTGATGCAATACCTGTAACATTAAATGTATGCTGTCTGCCGTTAATTTTTAGCTTAATTTCATCATGCAATTTTATTTTTCTTGCATCTGCAAATTGTTTTATTACGATTATATTTTTTTCTGATATATTCCGTTTACCTTCATTTATAAAAAGCTTGTTTATTTTATTTTCACTTTTATCTATTGAAACAACTCTAACATTAACATTTTCATTTTCTTTATCTAAAATTAAAGGAACATCTAAAACAAGTCTCGCTTCTGAACCACTAATATTTTGAACTCCTATTAACTCTTTTTCAATTTTTTCCGGTAAACTTACTGCTGAAACAAAAATGTCACCAAAATTAGCACTGTCATAATAATCATTAACAGTATCCCTTAAATTTAATGCTGAATTTTTAACAGCAGTAAAAATGAATATTCCAGTTACTATTATGAGCACTACCGCTATATATTGGCCTTTAGTGATTTTAATCATTCTTAAAAGCCTTTTATCAAGCTTTTTCATCACCATTCAATCCTTTCAGGAGCAATTGGATTTTTATTTTTTATTATTTCAATTATTTTTCCGCTTCTCATTTTTATTACTTTATCAGCCATTTGAGATATAGCTGCATTATGAGTTATAACTATTACTGTATCCTTATATTTTTTATTTACTTCTTTAAGCACTCTTAATATTGAAATTCCAGTTTCAAAATCAAGTGCACCTGTTGGCTCATCACATAAAAGTATCTCTGGATTTTTAGCAACAGCTCTTGCGATAGCTACACGTTGTTGCTCGCCGCCGCTCATTTGTGATGGAAAATGGTCCGTTCTTTCTAATAAGCCAACTGAATTTAATACATCATCTATATCAATTGGATCAGAGCAGATTTCTGAAGCAAGTTCAACATTTTCTCTTGCTGTTAATGTGGACATGAGGTTATAAAATTGAAATACAAATCCAATTTTATTCCTCCTATACATAGTAAGTTCTTTATCACTCATGGCAGTAATTAGTTCACCATTAAAATATACTTGACCGTTAGAAGGAGTATCCATTCCTCCCATTATATTTAATAATGTACTTTTTCCAGAACCACTTGGACCTAAAATAACAATAAATTCTCCTTTATAAGCTTCAAAACTTACATTTTCTAAAGCTTTAACAACTACTTCACCCATTTGATAATTCTTGCTTAAACTTTCAACTTTTAACACAATATCGCTCATTGTGAAACCGCCTTTTAAAAATAAATTTAAACTAAATCTTCATAGCTTGCTTCAGCAGCTTTTATTAAATCATCAGGTTTAAGTATTAATTGTATACCTATAATCCCGCCACTCACTAATATTTTATCATGAAGTAAAGCTGATTCATCTATAAATGTTTTATAATGTTTTTTCATTCCAATAGGAGAACATCCTCCCCTAACATAACCAGTATTTTTAGTTAAATCTTTTAAAGGCAATAGCTCTATATTCTTTTCTTCAGCAGCTTTAGCTGCTTTTTTTAAATTTAATTCATATTCAACAGGAATACAAAATACATATAACTCTTTGCTGTGGCCAATTGATACTAATGTTTTGAATACTATTTCTGGGTTTTGTCCAGTTTTATGAGCTACAGAAACTCCATCAACTTTTCCATCCTCACATTCATATGTTGAATAATCATAATTTATATTCATTGATTCAAGTATTCTCATTGCGTTTGTTTTGTTGATTTTTTTCATTTTAATATCCTTTCAAAGCTTTTTTATACTTTGATTTTTATTTAATTTAATTAAATTCTACGACGACTTGTCTTGTTATTTCAAAATTCTTAGATTCTTCGCTGCTGCTCAGAATGACATTATTGAGGTATAATCATAAGATTAAATAGCTTATATATTATAAAAATATTAAAAGCAAATGCAATTAATGTTATTACACAAAAATTAATTTTTTTTGTTTTATGATGAAATAAAAACATAGCAGCAATACTTCCCACTGAACCGCCTAAAAATGATGATAAATGAAGCGTTTTTTCCTGTATTCTCCACTTGTCCCGTTTAGCTTTCATTTTATCCACATAAAACAAAATAAATGAAAATAAATTGACTGCTAAAAAATATATTATAAAAATTTTAAAATAATCCATATTATATTATTCCTAAGCAATTGTGCTTTAATTTTGCTATTAATTTATTTATTTTTTTACCTTCTGAAACGAATTTTTCTTCATATTCTGTCATTACGTTATTTTGTAAATATGGGCTATTGTGTAAGTCCCTTGTAACTAAAATTAAATCCCAGTTATCTTCTTTTAATTGTTCTACTGAATATTCAAATAAATCATTATTATCAGTTTTCATATGAATTTCTCCATTTTCAGTAAAAACTTTTCTATATACATCCAAGAAATTCTTATGTGTCATCCTTCTTTTATAATGGGATGGTTTAGGCCATGGATCTGAAAAATTCAAATAAATTCTTTCTATTGAATTAGGTTCGAAAACATCTTGGAGAATATCTCCATTTGAATATACAATAAAATAATTATTAGGATCATTTTCGATAGTGGACTTAGCACATCTATAAGCAACTTTAACACTTTTTTCAAATCCAAAATAATTAATATCAGGATTTTGCAAAGCAGTTTCTCTTATAAACTTGCCTTTTCCGCATCCTAATTCTACATGTATTGGGTTGGGGTTATTAAATAATTTATTTAATTTATAATCTCTTTTTTCAGGTTCAGTTATTGCTTTTTCATTGTCTTGCAAATATTCATATTGTCCTTCTATATATCTTAATCTCATTATTACTCCTGTATATTTTTCAAAATTTTAATATTAATTTAAGTCTTACATATAATAATATAATTAACATCCAAAATTCACTACGTGACTTTTTGGTAAACAATCATAATATATGTACATATAAAATATACAGCATTTTAGCAAATTTCACAATGATTTTTTCTATTTTGTAATTCTATTAACCTATTGCTTTTATAAAAAATAAATAGTAATATGATTATATATAATTAAAATATATAACGAGGTGGCTTATGGATTTTTTACTTAATTTATCTGGACCAATTTTATACATAATAATTTTTATAGCTAAAATAATAGAAGTTTCAATGATGACGCTTAGATTAGTGTATATTAACAAAGGAGAAAAGTTAATAGGCTCTATTATTGGATTTTTTGAAGTGATGATTTGGCTTATAATAGTTAGCTCTGTTCTTACAAATGTAACAGAAGATCCTATTAAAGTTTTTGTATATTGTTTTGCTTACGCTATAGGAAGTTTTATAGGAGTTACTATTGAAAATAAAATTGCAGTTGGTCTTGCTTCATTACAAGTTGTCATAAACGAAGATGAGGGAGACGATTTAGCAAGCTTAATGCGTCAGGATGGATTTGGTGTTACAATTCTTGACGGAAGAGGAATAGACAAAAGCAGAAAAAGTGTATTGTTCATACAATTAAAAAGAAAAAGAATTCCTGAAGCTATTAAATTAATACAAAGCACATATTCCGATGCATTTATTTCAGTTAATGATTTAAAATCTGTTAAAGGTGGATTTTTAATTAAATAA
>JARBUP010000071.1 GCA_029239575.1 Bacillota bacterium | reverse complement strand
AAGATTACT
The DNA here is from genome assembly GCA_029239575.1 of Bacillota bacterium. Lineage (GTDB taxonomy): Bacteria > Bacillota > Clostridia > Tissierellales > Sedimentibacteraceae > Sedimentibacter. The sequence continues at coordinate 11,317 of JARBUP010000071.1, read as the reverse complement.
TTGAAAATATAGAACAAGAATATGAAATTTATATTACTAAATTTAAAGGTGATGCTAAAGAGTATGTTTCAAAACGATGTGATGAGATAATCCCAATGGTATTTATAGCATGTGGAGGTGATGGTACTCTGCATGAAGTTGTAAATGCTGTTTGTAACTACAAGCATGTAAGTGTGGGCGTTATACCATGTGGTTCCGGTAATGATTTTGTTAGAAATTTTGAAAACTCTACTTTATTTAATGATATTGATGCCCAAATAAAAGGAAAATCCGTTTTAATAGATTTAATTAAAATAAATGAAAAATATTCTGTTTCAGTATGCAACATAGGCCTCGATGCTGATGCAGCATTTAATATGACTAAGTTTAAAAAAATTCCATTTATAAGTGGAACTGCTTGCTATATTTTATCATTACTTTATTGTTTATTTAAAAGCCTTGGTGTAAATTTGCAAATAGAGTTTGATGATGAAAAAACATTAAGTAATTCATTTTTACTTGGTGTCGTGGCAAATGGAAGCTATTATGGTGGCGGCTACAAATGCGCCCCTTTAGCAAAAATTAACGATGGAATTTTAGATATATGTTTTATTGAAAAATTTTCAAGATTAAATATTTTAAAGTTATTAAATAGTTACAAAGAAGGAACTCATTTAAATAACAAAAAAATAAATCAATTTATTACATATAAAAAATGTAAAAGTATAAAAATAAAAAGCAATGATTTATTTAACTTTTGTATTGATGGAGAAAACATTATACATAACGATATTGAATTAAAGATATGTGAAAATGCTTTAAATTTCTGGTTACCAAATGATGTAAGTTTATTAAGAAATTAAACGCTAAAGATTAATATTAAATTAAGATATTTGATATATGATATATTAAAATAAGAACGTAACGTATAACTAATAGTTCTTAGGAGGTTTATTTTGAGAATATTAATTGTTGAAGATGAAGTAAAAATCACACAGGCTTTAAACTTTTTATTTAATAAACAAAAAATAGATGTTGATATAGCCAATGATGGAGAAGAAGGGCTTTTACTTGCAAGCAAAGAAATATATGATGTTATAGTTCTTGATATAATGCTTCCTGGTGTAAATGGCATTGATATTTTAAAATCTATCAGAAAAGAAGGTAATAAAACACCTGTAATTATGCTCACTGCAAAAGATACTGTTGATGATAGGGTGTTCGGTCTTGAAAACGGTGCTGATGATTATTTAGTGAAACCATTTGCTACAAAAGAATTAATTGCAAGAGTAAGAGCATTAGCAAGAAGAAAAAATACCGAATTTGTTGGGGAAATTTACGAATTTGAAAATATAAAATATGATGTTAAAAATTATTTGTTATATATTAATGATGAAGAATTTAAAATTCCTTTAAAGGAAGCAATGCTTATGGAAATGTTTATTAAAAAACCTCGACAAGTTTTCACAAGGGAACAAATAATAGATAGGATTTGGGGATTGGAAGCTGATATTTTAGAAAGCAATATAGAAATTTATGTGCATCATTTGAGAAAAAGGCTTGATCCAACAAATGCTAAAATAGAAACTGTTCGTGGTGTAGGATATATGCTTAAGGAGAAATAACATGTTTAAAAAGCTTCATTTTAAATTAACTGTTTACATGGGGTTAATCCTTGTTATATTCATGTTTTTCATAATTACAGGAATTTATAATTTTACAAGATTTATTTCTGAAGACAGTGCAAAAAAACTTATGCAGGCTGAAGCTGTTAGAATTCATACAGTTAATGATTCTTCTTATTTAGGAAAATCATTGTATTATAATAAAAGTATTACTAATAATGTGATTCCTCGAATTTATTTTATGGGATCTGATAGAATAGAAGCGAAATATATATCTTATGATGAAAACAGAAAAAGAACCTTTGTTGATGACGATGATATAAACATAGCTTTATCTATAGAAAAAATAGCTGAGAATTCTTTTGAAACAAAAAAAGATTTTTATTTATGTAAAATTATTAATGGCAAAAGCTTTAGAATATATACAAAATATTTTAATGATATTAATGGACAACATGTAATTCAAGTTTATCAAGATATTACTAATGAAGAAATTATATGGTCTTTTTTAAGAACGGTTTTATTTGTGTTTGGTTTTACTGGAATGTTCATACTTATTGGAGTAAGTTATATTTTAATAGGCAAAGCTCTTAAGCCTGTAACGGATACTTGGATAAGGCAAAAGGAATTTGTAGCAGATGCTTCCCATGAGCTCAGAACGCCTTTAACAGTTATACAAACTAATTTGGACGTAGTTTTAAGTGATGATGAAGGAACAGTTGAAGAAAATGAAATGTGGCTTGATAATGCATATTCTGAAACAAGGGTAATGGCAAAATTAATTGACCATTTATTAATTCTTGCTAAAGCAGATGCGAATGAAGAAAAACTTGATATTTCAGAATTTAACATGTCAGAAATAGTTGAAAATGTATGTGGTAATATGGAAATGTTAGCTAATAAAAAAAATATAGATTTGGAATTAATTGCTTTGGACAGTGTTATTGTAAAAGGTGACTACGATAAAATAAGAAGGTTAGTAGTTATTTTAATAGACAATGCAATAAAATATACTGAAAAGGGCAAAGTTACAGTTTGTTTGTATACTGAAAAAAATAAAAAAATATTTACAGTTCAAGATACTGGAATAGGCATAAGTGAAAAAGATTTAAGTAGAATATTTGACAGATTTTATAGAGCTGACAAAGCTCGCCATAGAAAAGGTGGAACTGGACTGGGATTAAGCATCGCAAAATGGATTGCAGATATCCATAGATTTTCACTAACAGTTGAAAGTACAGTAAATGTAGGAAGCAAGTTTACTTTAAGAATGTAGAGTGTATAAGTAATAGTTAGTAAGAATTTTGGGGACGAATTTTGGGGACGGACCTTTTTGCCAAGCGGTTTTGTTGGCAAAAACGGTCCGTCCCCAAAATTTGAGATAATTTAAAATTCACAAAATACTACAGAAACTTCTCCTTAATTACATCCCAATAATTAAACGCCCCCGTAGTAAGCATTTTTATAGAATTTTTAGATGTTCTGAAATTTGCATGTTCTAATCCATCAAATTCAAATGGTACACCATCTGCTAAAACATAAATGTAATAATCTTCTTTTCTTTCAGGATAAATCGTTATTTCAAATTCAGGTGGAACTATTATGCTTGTGTTTAAACATCTATAGGCATTTGAAATAATAGGTGATAGCGGTGTTATTTGCAAAGTTTTTAATGAAGGATATACTAAACTTCCTCCAGATGATAAATTATAACCAGAACTTCCCATGGGTGAAGAAATAATTAAACCATCACCACTTATTTTTTCTAAATTATTTTTATCTATAAAAACATTTAAATGAATTGTTTTCATATCCATTCTTTTTATTACTATGTCGTTAACTGCATATATTTTTTTAGTTATTTCTTTTGTTACTATTTCGCTTTCTATTAAAGAGATTTCATTGATTCTATACCTTTCATTAATATAATCATCAATAAATTGTTCTATTTGCTCAGGGTTTATTTCTGGGTAAAATCCAAGTGTTCCTGTGTTTATTCCAATAAAAGGTATGGTAGAAGTAAAATTACTATCGCGAACTCCTCTTAAAAATGCTCCATCTCCTCCTATAGTAATATTTAATTTAGCATTTGGATTATATTCTTCAGAACATGTAAACCCTTTCTCTTGAAGTAAGTTAATTAAATGCTTTTTTATTTGTAGAGTATATTTTTCTAAATTGCCCGTTATGTTAATTACGTTATTATTCATTATTTATCCTCTTTACATAAAATGCTTTTTATATTATATTTAATATATAAAAAATTGGGAGATATTACATGTCCACTAACAACAAAAACCAAATAAACAACGGTAATGTTATTAATTATACAATACAAGAAAACGATAAAAAAGTAAAGGCTATATTAAGAGAAAACTTAAATTTTTCACAACGTCTTTCAAAGAGACTTGAGTTAGCTGATAAATTATTTTTAAACGGAACAATAACAAAATTAAATAAAAATGTTTTTATAGGAGATACATTATCCATAGAATTTAATGAAGAAGAAGACGAGTATGAAGCAGTAAATATTCCTATAGATATTTTGTATGAAGATAATGATTTAATAGTTGTAAATAAACCACCACATATTGTAGTTCATCCTACAAAATCACATCAAGGAAACACAATTGCTAATGGAGTAGCATATTATTTTAAACAAAGTAATATTCAAAAAAAAGTAAGACTTGTAAATAGGCTTGACATGAATACATCTGGAATTGTTATAATAGCTAAAAATCCGTTTGCACACAATGAAATTTCTAACCAAATGAAATCAAATATAGTAGAGAAATATTATTATGCCATTGTAGAAGGAATAGTAAAAAATGTTGAGGGTACAATAGATGAACCAATAACAAGGCTAAATGAAGAAGATATTATGAGAATTGTTCATCCAACTGGCAAAGAATGTATAACTCATTACAAAGTAGAAAAAACATTTAATAATATGAGTTTATTAAAATTAAAACTTGAAACTGGAAGAACTCATCAAATAAGGGTACATTTAAAACATATAGGACACCCTGTTTTAGGTGACAGTTTATATGGGCATGAAAGTAATTTAATAGACAGACAATCACTTCATTGTTATGAAATGATATTTAGAAAGCCTTGGACTGGAGAAATAATAGATATTAAATGTCCAATGCCACAAGATATGACAAGCATAATTAATTAATTAATTAATTAATAGAGATTTAGGGACGGACCCAAATCAAATACGTTCTTATAAGGAAGGATATTATGAAAAAGAATATTTTATTAATAGCAACTGGTGGTACAATAGCTTCAAGTTTAACTGTTGATGGTTTATCACCAGGAATTTCTTCTGATGAACTTCTTAGTTTTGTACCAGAAGTAAGAGAAATTTGTAATGTGGATACTATGCAATTATTAAATATAGATTCAACTAATATTCAACCTGAATATTGGGTTTTAATGGTTGAAGAAATTGAAAAACAATATGAGAAATATGATGGTTTTATAATAACACATGGAACGGACACGCTATCTTACACTGCATCAGCTTTATCATATTTAATTCAAAATCCAAATAAACCAATTATAATTACTGGTTCTCAAAAGCCTATAGATGCTGAATTTACTGATGCGAAAAAAAATTTAACAGATAGTTTTCGCTTTGCTTCTGAAGGAAATATTAGAGGAGTATTTATAGTATTTGATGGGAAAGCTATTTTAGGAACAAGAGCAAGAAAAGTTAAAACAAAAAGTTATAGCGCATTTGAAAGTATAAACTTTCCAGTAGCTGCTTTAATAGATAATAATAGAATTGCTAAATATATTATTACAGAAGAAAGAAGAAAAAAAGTTAAATTTTATAAAAAAATTTTTCCGAGCATTTTTTTATTAAAATTAGCACCGGGTATGGACCCTGATGTTCTTGATTATATTGGCGAAAAATACGAAGCAGTAGTAATTGAATCTTACGGAGTTGGCGGAGTACCGTTTTTAGAAAAAAGAAACTTTCTTGAAAAGTTAGGGCGTTTAACTGAAAATGGTAAAATTGTAGTTATAGCTACACAGGTAATGCTCGAAGGAAGCGATATGACCATTTATGAAGTTGGAATTAAAGCATTAAAAAAATATAAAATTCTTCAAGCATATGATATGACAATAGAATCAGTTATAACAAAATTAATGTGGATTATGGCTGATACAAAAGACTTTGAAAAAGTAAAAAAGAAATTTTACACATCTATAAATGATGATATATTTATATAGCAGCTTGTAGCGCTTGAAGTTTGAAAGGATGTAAGCATGAAGAAAGTTGATATGCACATGCACACCTGTGCTTCTGATGGAACATGGGATGTTCATGAATTAAAAGAAGAACTCAAAAAAAATAATATAAAAATATTTTCAATAACTGACCATGACTGTGTGGATAATACTAAAAAAATGCAGGATATTATAACTCCTGAAGATGATTTAATATATATTCCTGGAGTAGAATTAACTACAACTCATGATGGACGTGAATATCATTTAACATTATATAATTATGATTATAATGATGAAAATTTAAAAAAATTAATTAATATAAATAATGAAAAAAAGTTGAATTCTAATTATGAATATATTAAATCCTATGTATCTCCAAAATATGAAAATGTATCTATTGAAGATTTTGAAAAATATGATTATGACAGAAAACGTGGTGGTTGGAAATCTGCTAATTATTTAATTGATAAGGGTATTCATAATGGTTTGTTGGATCATTTAAAAGACGTGGGTAAATCTGGATTTAAAGCTATATTTAAAAATCCAGAAGAAGTTATAAAAATCGCTAAAAAAAGTGGAGGAAAAATTTTTCTTGCTCATCCTTCATACCATTATAGAAATGGTGTTATGCCTGAAGAAGAATTAAAATTTTGGCTTGAAGCAGGTATAGATGGCGTTGAATGTTATTCTCCATATAATCAAGGTTTTGAACAGTACTATGTGGATTTCTGCAAAAAAAATAATTTAATGATTTCTGGTGGTTCTGACTGCCATGGAAATTTTATACCATCAAGAAAACTTGGAATGCCTCATGTTGAACTTAGTGATTTAAATATTAAAAAATTATTAAATTAAAGGGGGCTTTATGTACAAAGATAAAAAAGTTTCTGTTGTTATAGTTGCTGGAGGAAAAGGAACAAGAATGGGTTCTGAAATCCCGAAGCAATACATGGATATAGGTGGTAAAACAATAATAGACACGACCATATATAAATTTGAAAAAAGCAACCAAATAGATGAAATTATTTTAGTTGTTAATGAAGAAGAATATGATTATGTAAAAAATAACATAGCAATAGATTATGATAAAATTATTAGTGTTGTAGTAGGAGGAAAATCAAGAACTGAATCTGTTTATAATGGATTAACAGCAGCTGATAAAAACTGTTCTATAATATTAATACATGATGGAGTTAGACCTTTTGTATCATATAATTTAATAAGCAGCTGTATTGAAAATGCATATGAATATAAAGCGTGTATACCTGTAATTGAAGTTGTTGACACTATAAAAGAAATAAATAAAGAAAATGAAACCGTTGAGAAAACTCTTGACAGATCTGTTTTAAGATCAGTTCAAACTCCTCAATCATTTGACTATAAATTAATAAGGTCATGTTATGAAAAAGCAATTAGTGAAAATTCAGAAAATGCAAATTTTACGGATGATTCATCCATAGTTGAATATTACGGATATAAAGTTAAAACAATTGAGGGACTTCAAAGAAATATGAAAATAACTACACCTCTCGATTTAAAAATAGCAGAAATTTTAGCAAGTATATATTAGAAATAATATATACTCATACTATAGACATACCTATAAGTTGTCATCCTGAAGGTCGTAAAGGATCTTTATTATTGAAATAACAAGATCCTTCGCTATCGCTCAGGATGACAAAAATAAACTTTGACATAAAGCTAAAGTATATATTAGAAATAATATATACTTTTAATTTATAACGATACATAATATAAAGACACAAAGGAGTAAATATGAAAATTGGAATTGGTTATGATGTTCATGCTTTAGTTGAAAATAGACCTCTAATAATAGGAGGGGTTTTAATACCTTATGAAAAAGGTCTACAAGGTCATTCAGATGCAGATGTTTTAATACATGCCATTATGGACAGCTTGTTAGGCGCTATGGGAATGGGCGATATAGGATGCTTATTTCCTGATACGGATAGTGCTTTTAAAAATATAGATAGCCGAATACTTCTTAGAAAAGTATATGTATTAATGGAAGAAAATAATTTTAAAATTGGAAATGTAGATGCAGTAATTATAGCTCAAAAGCCAAAAATGAAAAATTATATAGAAGAAATGAAAAATATAATAGCTGAAGATTTAAACACAAATATAAGAAATATAAATATTAAAGCTACAACAACCGAACATCTTGGATTTGAAGGAAGAGGCGAAGGTATAGGGGCACAGTGTGTGTGTTTGTTGGAATATGTGGAAAAACTATGAAAAGAAGCTAAACATTGAGTATATCTAAATGTATATACCTCTGATATAATAAGTGAAAACAATCGATGAACAATATAAAATTATTTAAATATAATTATTAGCAAAAAAATAGTGAAAAATGAACAGCGAACACGGAACATTGAACAGTACATGAACAATGTCCATATAAATATTCTAACATTTTTCATAAACTAATTATTACTGCTCATTGTTCATTGTTCAACATTCATTGTTCATTATTACAGGGGGTAAATATGAATTTAAATTTAAATATATATCAAGTACTTTCTATTATAGGAGTTTTAATTTTTTGCTATTTTGTATTTTTTAAAAATAGAAAATCAGCACAAAAAGAAATTAATAACTTAAGTGATATAGAATATATAAGTTCATCAAACACAGGTTTTGATGACATAGCAGGAAATTATGAAGCAAAAGAAAGTTTAAAAGATTTAGTTGATTTTATAAAAAATCCAGAAAAATATCAGAAGTTTAATGCTCGTATGCCAAAGGGCGTACTGCTTTATGGTTCACCAGGAACAGGAAAAACTCTTATGGCAAAAGCATTAGCTAAAGAAGCTGGCGTTCCTTTTTATGCAGTGTCAGGTTCAGATTTCGTACAAGTTTACGCCGGACTTGGTGCAGGAAGAATTAGAACTCTGTTTAAAAAAGCAAAACAATCTAAAAAAAGTGTAATATTTATAGATGAAATAGATGCTATTGGTAAAAAAAGAATGGGCGGTAATATGAGAGGAAGCGATGAAGGCGATAGAACTCTTAATGCTCTTTTAACTGAAATGTCAGGATTTGGTGATGGATCAGGAATAATAGTTGTAGCTGCAACAAATAGAATAGACACTCTAGATCAAGCGTTATTAAGACCTGGTAGATTTGACAGACAAATTGAAATAATGTTACCGGATAGAAATGCAAGAAAAGATATTTTAAACCTTTATATTCAAAAAAGAAATTGTAATAAAAATATTAATTTAGAAAAACTTGCAGACTTAACAGTATATTTTAGCGGTGCTCAATTAGAAAATTTAATAAACGAAGCTTCTTTAATTGCAGTTAAAGATAATTCAGAAGAAATTAATGATGAACATATAGAACAAGCTTATTTAAATGTACTTGCAGGAACTGAACAAAAAAACCCAGCAGAAAATAAGCGCCAAAAAATGGTTACTTCATATCATGAAGCAGGTCATGCGTTTATTTCAAAATATTTGATGCCTGAAAATAAAATAATACGTGTTTCTGTTATTCCAACGAGTAAAGGTGCTGGTGGTTATACTTTAAGTACACCAAGTAACGAAGAAATAATAACAAAAACAAGAATAAAAAATCAGCTTTCAGTGCTTCTTGCTGGTAGAGCTGCTGAAGAAATATTTTTAGGAAATGATAATGTAACTATAGGTGCACAAAATGATATAGAAAGATCAACATCACTTGCAATAGATTATATTGCTAAATATGGAATGGATGATGAAGTAGGTCTTTTGAATTTTGGTATTCTTGCTGAAAAATTAAATATACCTCTTAGTTCTTTAGAAAGTTATGTAAAAAAATTAATAGATGAATTATATTCAGATGTTATGCACATAATAAAAAACAACAAAGATAAAGTTGAGCAAATAGCAAATTTATTGATGGAAAAAGAAGTTATTCATGGAGAAGATATCGCATAATTTTTATTGAAAATTGTGGAAATACAGGAATGTAAAATTATATGCTCATATGTAAAATTAAGTTGTAATTTTTCAAGTTATATGATATAATTTGAATATAAATAAAAGATAAATTTTAGGTTTCTAAGCCTGCGGTGTACGGGAACCATATAATTCAACCGACATATGTTTTAAGGGATTTCGCGTTTAAGTTCCTATGACAAGCCCGCTTGACGGGAAGTCAGAATAACTTAGTAGAAAGCCCACCTGCTTAGTGCGGGTATGAATTATCTGGTTTAGCGGCACATGCGGGTTTTTTTGTTTTTTTGCAATATTTTTATATTTTATAAATTTTTCGAGGAAAATGTGGGAAAATAGTTTAAAAAACGATTGCGTTTATTTTTATTTACATATATAATAAAGGTATAATTATGTAAAATTCGTAATGTGCGTGTAAAATGCACAATAATTAATAAATGCGTACGAATGAAAACAAATAAATATAAAAATATAAGGAGGAAACAAATGATAACAATTAAAGATGTTGCAAGGCTTGCTGAAGTATCAATTTCTACTGTGTCAAGAGTAATAAATGATTCTAAGCCTGTTAGTCCAGAAGTAAGAAAAAGAGTATTAAAAGTTATTGAAGAAACAGGTTATAAACCTAATGATGTTGCAAGGAGCTTAGTTACAAGAAGATCTTATTTAATAGGAGTTATTGTAAGTAATTTAGCTCAAAGTTATGTAGCAGATATAGTAAGAGGAATCGAAGAAATAGGTAAAATGTATGGGTATGACATACTTCTTTGCAGCAGTTATTCAAGCAAGGAAACTCAGGAAAAATATTTGCAACTTTTAGACAGAAAACAAGCAGAAGGTTTATTCCTAGTAGGTAATATGTTTGATAATGAAGTTGTCGAACTTGCTAAAAGTTTAAATAAGCCAATAGTTTATTTTACAAGAGATGTTAAGGAAAATATGAATCATATTTCAATAGACTGCAATTCAGCTATTTATGAAATGACTAATTATTTAATTAAAGAAGGTCATAAAGAAATTGTTTACGTATCTGATTTTGAAGATAGGTCAACTGTTGAAGAAGATAAAATTAAAGGATATTTAAAAGCCCTTGAAGATAATGAATTAGAAAATTCAAAGATATATGTTGTTGGATCTAATAAACATGGTAAAGCATATGAACTTGGAAAAACACTTGTTAAAGACACAGAAAACTTTACTGCAGCAGTTTGTAGCAATGATGAAATAGCAATTGGTATTATGGACTGCTTTATGGATAACGGATTAAAAGTACCTGATGATATTTCAGTTGCTGGATTCGGAAATATAAGAGAAGGTAAATACGTAAGGCCAGAACTTACTACAATAGGCGAACCTTATTATGATGTAGGAGCTGTTGGTATGAGAATGCTTATAAAAATGATAAAAGGCGACAAAACTCAACAAGGTCTTATGGAACTTCCATTTACACTTGAAAAAAGAAATAGCGTAAAAACGCTTAAATAGTTTGAATATAGTTTGAAT
>JARBUP010000382.1 GCA_029239575.1 Bacillota bacterium | reverse complement strand
TTTCGATTAAAAACATAATAAAAGTTACTTAATCATTAATAAGTATTGACTAAAAGCATGAATGGATATATTATAGATAAATACAGTCTGTAATATCTTATTAATGGTACATGGAGGATTAGTATGAAATATACTAAAGCTACTAATTATGCATTACATATAGTTGCATATATGATTAAGTATGATAAAAAAGATAATTTAAGTTTGAATCCTTTGGCAACCCATTTAAATATTTCGCCGAGTTATTTATCAAAGATTTTAACACAGTTAGTAAAAGCTGATATAATTCAATCAACTCCTGGTGCAAATGGTGGTTATGTTTTGCGTAAAAGCAAAGAAGATATTTCACTTTTAGATGTAATTAAGGCAACAGAAGGAAGTAGCCCTATGTTTACGTGTGAAATGGATGAAAATCATGAGTGCAAAATCCAAAAAGCAATGGAAGAAGCAGAGAATATGATGGAAACTTATCTTAAAAATAAAAAACTATTTGAAATTATATAAAAATTCCTTAATTTCATAGGTGTTTTTATACTCTAATTATAGATAAATACAGTCTGCAATGTATTTTATTTAAATAATTATATTTTTGTTATAAATAGTTTATTAACAATGTTTAGACTAAAATATGATCTATATTAATAGTAAAATTATAAAAAATTTTATTACTATTTAGTGAATGAAATGTTGAAGGAGATGTTTATATGTCAGGATTTTGGGAAAAAAATTTTGTAGAAAAGCAAGCAATGTGGGGGTTTGAGCCATCAAACACTGCAATTATAGTAGCAGATTACTTTGCTGAAAATAATCTAAAGGATATCTTAATACCAGGTATTGGATATGGAAGAAATGCAAAACCATTTATTGATAATAACATGGAGGTTACAGGGATCGAAATTTCTCAAACAGCCATTAATATAGCAAGGCAAAATGGAATTAATAATAAAATTTATCTTGGGTCAGTATCAGATATGCCTTTTGAAAATAAACTCTATGATGGTGTAGTTAGCTTTGCGCTTATTCATTTGTTAAATGAAGATGAAAGAAAAAAGTTTATTAATGATTGCTATAAGCATTTAAAACCAGGTGGATATATGATTTTTACGGCTGTTTCAGAAAAAGCTCCAATGTACGGTAATGGCACGAAGCTTGCTGAAAATTATTATGAAACAACGTATGGGGTGAAACTGTTTTTCTATGATTTTAAGTCAATAGAGAAAGAGTTTGAAAATTATGGACTTGTAGATTTTGTAGAGATTGATGAAATATATAAGGAGAATCCAAATAAACCTCCAGTAAACTTTTTAATGATAAAATGCAGAAAAGAGATGTAAAGCTGATAAAGGCCTCAAATAAAATCATATAAGAAAATAAGAAAATAGAACACCATTTGTTCTATTTTTTTATTAGTGTTATTTTAAATCTATCCGCTAAATTACTATTTATAGAGTTGTTTTTCTTCGTTAAACTTCTCATTATTAGCCTAATGTGTATAAATACAACTTGTCCGATTTTATGGATAATGGGAAGATTAGTCCTGCTTAAAAACCTCATATTACCTATGGTACGGTTCTCCGTATCAGTTGCAAGTGAGGTTTTTCCATTTAATTACCTTATACATAACTTAATTATGGTATAATTCTAAAGTATTATTTAGTAAATTCTTAATGGGTGCTATGGTCAGGAAGTTAATGCAAAAGAAAAGAAGCACCCATCCCTTAAAAATTAATGCTTCATTCTTAATTAATACCCTACAAAAATAAATTTATATATTATATTTTAAAACTGTTTAATGTTGGGGTTCAGAAAACCAAGTTAGAAAATATTGATAATCAAGTAGTTGTGTTTTTTGGCTCTCAAGTTAGAAACTGCTTATTCTTTACGGATTTATTTCGCTGTTTTATTGATAAAATCAATTTCATACTGACGTTCACCGTACTTTTTTTCATTGTCGGTAATCGTTCCCTCTGTGAGGGAGATACGCAGAACGATTGAGTTCGGATTGTCTTCGTCGCCAACTTCATCGAACCAATCGAAAATTGTTTTAAATTTCGCTCTGATTTCCGCATTCTTCTCGTCCTTGACCCAACCGAGATTTTCAGCCGTGCCCTGGAAAGCGTACCAACCTAGACCACCGACGGAAACCTGGTTATTCTTCTCAATTTGCTGCATTTTATTTTTTCTTGCGTCCGTAGAAACATAAAATACACCGTCTTCATAATAAGCGCATACCATACGGACAGCAGGACGAGGAGTACCGGCAGCGCTCGAGGATAGTGATATTGTGGCAAGGGCAATAACTTCCTCTTTGCCATTTCCGCAACGTTCCTCCATAAGTTTCATCGCATTTTCATATTTGTTCATTTTAATTCTCCTTTAAATTTAATTGTTTTGTGCTGTAATTATAGTCAAACCACTTTAAAGGTGACCCAAGATTTACAATTCCAGCTTTAGCCACAAAGCGGGACGAACGCCGCCTGTACATTTGCCATCGCTGATGTTGCCTTTCAATATATTGTTGCCTTGGATACCTATATTACCGTCAGTCCCGAAGATGTACACG
>JARBUP010000381.1 GCA_029239575.1 Bacillota bacterium | reverse complement strand
TATATCATAAAAGTTTCTGTATTCCCACAGCTCATCACCGTCGCCAAGCTCTATATATGTATAATCTTTATTAAAATAATACGATAGAGCCGCAAAATATATACTTTGATTTTGAGCAAAGGAATCTGACCAGCTGCCATCACCTCTATGACAGTCACTCATTATTATAAACTTGGAATCATCGTCAAACATTATTTCGGCAGCTGCCATATAAGCCTTTGATATACGTTTCATATAATTCATCTAATACACATCCCTTTCGATATGTACTTAGAATATTCAGTTATTTTTCATTGGTTCTAAAATTTGCATCGAACATATCCTTGTTTCGCCCCATCATATGGAATATTTCTTCAAACAATTCAGGTGCAGTTTCTCTCAGAAAAATTATTTTGTCTATAGAATTGTCTTGCATCTTAGTCATTTCGTTATATTTGATTATCAATTCTTTGTTGTTAGATTGCATAATATTATCTGAAAATGAATTCCTAGAATAAGGCTGCTCAGTTTTAGGTTTATCAAAAACCATTTTTACTGTATCGTTAATTATTACAATATCTTCATCTTCATATCCCGCATTTTTTAATCCATTAACAAATTCAGTCATCATTATACTGTCCTTTAGCTTGATTGTAATAAAAACAACAAGCTCGCTCGGCTCAGAAAATTCACCCAGCTTAAACCCAGTCAGCCACCAGTGAACATCACTTCTTTTGAACAGTTTTTTCCCGTTTTTAATCAATTCAAATGACATGCTTAACAAATCATTGTCTCCAACACATTCATAAAAAGTTCCATTGAAGTATTCTGTATTAATATCAGGACTGTCAGTTGCATATATTCCAATTTCACAGCCGGTTGTCATGCCGTACTGACCTTTCCAAAATTCTATTAACCATCTTTTATTGTCATATTCAAAATATATGGGTTCGCAATCAATTATCATAGACATGGGCGCTGCTGCTTCATCATAAAGCCTGCAGTAACCCATATCTCTTTGCCATGCATTTAATCCTGAATAAAAAATATCCTGTCTTCCGTCGTATGCATAACCCAAGCTGTCAATAAGTTCTTCCAATGACTTATCTTTAATGTCCGGCCTTTTTAATATTGATTCAAGCAATCTGCCAAATACATTTCTTAATCTAGGGAAAACCTTAGGAAGAAATATTAAAATCATAAAGACAGCTGCTGCTATAATCATAATCACTGAATACTGTTCAAAAATAGATATATCGTTCATACCGCTCACTCCTCATTTTTTTATTTATAATATTCAATTAGGGGTGACAATGTACTTAAACATGACGCACTTAATACAAATTGGCTTGTTCTTTAATAAATGAGACATACAGTTCACACTTTTAGGACATGAGAATATGATAATAATGAGCATGGCCTCAAAATTTAAATAGGAAAAGGTGTTATTATGTATAACAATGTAGCTGGAACTGGCGGAAGAAAAATCAACCATTGTAACGGAGATGTAGCCGGAGACTTTGGAAGAAGATGCAACAGAAAAGATGACGTAGCAGGCGATTTCGGCAGAAGAAGATGTGATTTTGTTTTTGAATGCTTAGAAGAATTATTAGAAGAAGTATTAGGTGACAGAGGCCGCAGAAGATGTGACTGCGAATTTGTATTTGAATGCCTTGAAGAATTATTAGAAGATGTACTTGGTGAAGACGATAGACGTAAATGCAGATGCCATCACAACAATGATTAATTAAAATTATAGCGGCGGAAATTTCCGCCGCTTTTTTAATTTTGTAATATATTAAAATTTGTTATACTATGACATACTTTGATTGTTTGGCATAAATGTAGCGCAGTCTGTTTCATGAGAATCAGTAGCATTGCGGTGCTGAACTTCTATTTTCTGAGCATTGCAATGATCTCCCTGTGCATAATAATGACATGTGTTAACAACACATTTGATACCAGGATTATGATGATCCATTTTTTGAACTTTGCCTTCCATGTTATTCTCCTTTTTAAATTAAAATTTTCAAAAGTTCAATTAAACTTTCTCAATTTATTATTACCTTATTTAAGTTTTATATAATTAAAAATTCTGGCGATAGTCCCAGAATTTCCTTTTAAAATGTATTATACAAAAATGAGATAAAAGCTCTTTAAATTAAATGGCAGTGCCAGGATTTAATATATTGTTTGGGTCGAAAACCTTTTTAATTTGTTTCATTAAATTTATTTCAGCATCGGAATATTGGAACTTTAATTTTTGATTTCTTACCTTTCCTATTCCATGTTCACCTGTCAATGAGCCTTCACATTCTATAACCATTTTAAAAATTTCGTCTGTAAGTTCTTCATAATTGTCAGGTTTTACTGCCCCCTTGTTTAGTATACTGTTGTGAAGGTTGCCGTCGCCTATATGACCGATTGTTGAAATTTCAATCTTGTATTTTTCTGCAATTTTGGCAATTCCATTCATATATTTTGCTAGGTTTTTAATAGGTATTGCTGCATCTATTGCATCCACCATGTCATCATGCATGCTTGGATACACATGACTTCTGATTTCCAACAATGTTCTCTGTTCC
>JARBUP010000380.1 GCA_029239575.1 Bacillota bacterium | reverse complement strand
AATAGCCTATTAATTCAATTATTAGAAGAGATCAAGGTAAAACAAATTTATGTTATTACAAGTTTTGGAATAAGTGCTATTTTAACATAAATTTTTGCACATCAAAAAAGCTCCTGTACTCATAATTTTTTCAAGACACGAACTTTAAATTATAGTATAATAAAATTGTTTTATGCGGCGGGTTTACACCTTCTTTCTTGACGGTTGTAGGAGACTCCAAGAATGTCAAAGAAGGTCTTTTTGTCCTTACGGTGTGATTTCCGCCCATTTTTACATATGCAGTTATATATTCTTATTAAAACTTTAGAATTATTTGAAGGTTGTTTCATAAAGCTAAAATAAAGTTCTTCAACATATTCATGTACTATTTCTGCAGTTTTGATTTCACTGGCCTCAAACTTCTTCTTTTCTAAAAGCTCAGATCTCATTTTAAACATAACTATGGAACTCAAAACTAGCAAAATAAGCTTACCATACAACTGGCATTTAAAGCGCTCAATCTTTACTGGTTTTACATTAGATATATGAAATATTGACTTCCATATCTTAAATATTAGCTCGACCTGCCATCTTAATGAGTAAATCTCATGTATTTGTTTTGTAAACAATATATCATTTGATACATTAGTTATGTATATTGTTATTCCCATCAAACTAATTGTATTAGCACTTTTTTTAATGCCTTTCTTTTTAGCATTTTTAAAAACCTTTTCTTTCCTTTCTTTAAATTGATTCTTGGTAAGTTTATAAATAACCAGTCTTACTTTACGCTTTTCAATTCTTCCGATAAATACATCTGATATTTCCTTAGTTTCACCTTCTTGCATTTCATTTGCTGCATCTTTTAAAAGCAGCCTTTTATAAATAGTTGATTTCCTTGGCTGTCCGTTTTTCAGATATTCCACATTTTCATTTTTTACGTAAACAGCTATATTAGGTTTAAGCCTTGAAACATAAAAAGATTTTTTATTCTCCATATCCTCAAAATCTTTAAAATTAAAGTATCCCAGGTCTCTTAATGAAAGATCTCCAGCCTTAAATGTGTCTTTTATTTTACTTCCAAAGGTATTGTCATTTCCACTGCCAGGACCTACGTCTATGTGCATAAAGTTTCCTGATTTTAATTCATATTCAAGCTCTATCTTTAAGCCGGAAGGCTGTGAACTCCCTCCTGAACCTGGATATACACTCTTATATATTTCCGGAACTTGAAATGCTGTAGAATCAACTATTCTTATTCTGTTAAAATGTGAATCCCATATGGTAGGTATATTTGAATTCGTAAGTGTTACACTGTTCAAAAGCCTTGTAAATATTTCTTTTAAGAACTCTATTGCTTTGTCATTTAAACGCTGATCTATTGCTTGGCTGCTTACTGCTGTTTTTGTCTTTGAACTTAGATTAGCGCTCATTGTTACAAGTGTATCTTTTGATACATCCAGCTGTGAGAATGCGCATAAATAAAGAAATTGCCATGCTTTTAGTTTACCTTCTCTTTGCACAAATCCAACCTTTCTAGCTATCTTTTCAATTTCTTCCTTTGAAAAGTATTCTAGTAATTGTTTTGATAAATGCTTAATTCCATTTTCCATCATTAATTTTTCTTTTGTTATTTTTTAAACCCCCTTATAAAAACTAGATTTTTATTATTGTACTATTTTTTATTAATGGGGGCTATTCTTTTATATATTTTTTCTTAGCTTGATGGCCATGTGGCCGTACCCCCTAGTATCAATGCATAGCCTAAGCCGGAAGGTGTATTGAAAAGGTTTTTATCCTCAATCTTAAGAAAAAGAAAAAAGGCATTGCTGCCTTTTGGTTGGTGTACAATAAAAGAAGAATATATCTTAATGTCCCGTAAATGACTAGAGTTTAGTGACCGAATGAAGAAATGGGAGTGGTATACTTAAAATGCGTGCTCTTCTATTTTGCTTTAAAATGAAACTTGTATGTTGAATATTTAACATTTGTGAAAAACTTTATAGTCCACTGAACTGTATATTATTTCATATTTTTCAATTTTACTTGTGTGAGAGTTGCCCCAATATTTAATAAATAAATATTTTTTCATCTTTATATCAACTACAATATATCAAATATTGGTTCACTCTACTTTCACTTTGGGGCTATTAATGGTGAGACTCATAATAATTCCAATAACAGCTATACAACTACAAAACTGGAAGTCAGCTATTTACTATCACTTTCAAATAGAACTGCCTGTATTTTATTAGCCAATTCTAAGTCATCATCATTTCCCCCCAATTCAAACCACAATTGAAAGGATGTTAATACATATGATGAGTAATGACCACATATGTATTCATTTGAAACATTAAATTTACTTATGAATTTTTTATTTTCTAAATAAGAAGAACATTCTTCTATTAAAATATTTTTAAAATCATCATATAGATTAACAGATTCAGTATGTACATTTAACAATGCTTGTATAATAGTTTTTTTCTTTGAAAAATGCTTAATCATATCAGAACCTATTCTAGTAAAAGCATCTGAATTATTTAAATTAAATCTACTTTTAATATATGGTTTGAATTCATTAAAAATCTCTTCA
>JARBUP010000379.1 GCA_029239575.1 Bacillota bacterium | reverse complement strand
CTGTTATAAAGATATAAAACACCTTGATGCAATTTTACTCAGTCATGAGCATTTTGATCATATGGATATTATGTTTTTAAATAAATTTAAAAATAAATGTAGTATATATGCTCCAAAATGGTCAATGAAACCTTTAATGTTTGGAAGTAAGTTAGTTTGCAAAGGTGATGAGTTTGTTGTAGGAGATTTCTCTATAACTGTTGTACAAGCTAATCATGTATGTCCAGCTGTTGGATATATTATTAGATCAGAAGGTTTGACATTATATTTTGCTGGAGATACTTATTATGGGAAGTTCATGAAAGATATATCTAAAAAATACGCAATTAATATTGCTATGTTACCCTTAACTAATTATTTTCCTCCAATGACTATGGGGGAAAGTGGTGCATTACTATGCTTAAAGGATTTAATTCCTGAATTTTTTATTCCTATGCATCAAGATATTAGTCAAAGATTTCAATTCATTAATTCTAAAATATCCATGGACGAATTGAAGAACAAAATGTTATTAGCAAATTTACCAACTAAGCTGGTTAATTTAAGTAATGGAGAGAGTTTTATCACCTGTAATGAAATAGATAGCTAATAAATAAAAAAATTTTCATTTAGATTGGGACTGAGATGAGCTATTTACAACACAATTATTCAATATACATCTAAAAGACTTAGAATCAGTAGGTACACATAAGGAGAGATATGATGCTGCTAAAAGATACAGAACAACTAAATGATTTAAGAGATTTTCTAACTAACTGGTATAGTGATTATGATGATTCTTATGGTGTACCAGTGGAGGAAATTCCGATATATTTACCAAAAGCATTGAGGGAGTTATATGCATTTGCAGGACGCTGGAGAGATGGTTCAGATGGTCATTTGGAGAATTCTCCAGAAATATTTCAGCATCAAGATTGTCTTTTATCAGTAGAACAATTGAGAAGAGATGGGGACAGAATCATATTTCTTGATGAAAATCAATCATGTTGGGATTGTCAAGTGGAGGCTAACAACGATAATTCTCCTGTCTACTGTAATCAATGTATGTTATGGGATGATAATGCAAAAGGATATATTATTATTAATAATTCTCTATATCATTTTTTAAAAAGTTTTTGTTTACAGGAAGTTGTTTTTGGTTGTAAGAATCTTTATGCCATAGGAGAAGAGATAGATAATATACAGGAGTTATTTGATAGGCCAATTGAAAAAGTATGGGTAAATGGATATTATATTAATCCCAAAGAAGATGGACCTACTCATTCATTTTATTGTTGTGAGAATGTACTTGTAATGATAACTCATGGAGAATATTGGCTCGGATATAATTGTGAAAGGCCAACAGTGTTAAATTACAATGTTTTTTCTTCCTTAAAGTCAACAAAAATTATTTGAAAATAAATAGCAAATTAAATAGCGTCCAAACATAAAGCAGGTAGCCTTATATACTCAGTAAATATAGAAACGGCTACCACTCTTTCAAAGGGTGGTAGCTTTTGTGTAAAGAATGATATATAGAAGAGTATTATCTTTTATTTTGATATGCAGAAAGGTTAAAATTATATAAAACACATAGTTCATTCAAAGTGTGAAGATTAATTATATTTGGGGGGAATTGATTTGGGTGCTACTTTTAGATATTATACAGATGATGATTTTTTAAAATTAGAAGAACTTATTTTTACAAGCTACAAATGGGGAATTCCACCATGGGGATTTTGTAGGCATGAGTTCAGTCGTGGAGTTCATAGTGCATGGGCAAATGTAAAAGATAATTGGAGACATATCGTTGGGGTTTGGGAAGAAGCTGGTAAGGTTGTTTCAGCAGTTATTTGCGAAGGCGTATGGCACGGAGATGCATTTTTTCTTTTTGATTCATTAGAACGACAAAGAGATAGCAAATTACTAGAGAGTATGTTTCATCATGCAGAAACACATCTGTCCTGTTTTACAAAAGATTATAAAGAAAAAACTCGATATTTACGTATTGTGATTCCACCGGAATATAATTATGTAAAGAACATGTCAAAAGAAAGAGGGTATGTATTATCACAGCATGTAGAGCGGTCACTTATACTTCCATTTACAGGTGATAAATTTGACGTTGTACTCCCAGAGGGATATACGATAGCTGATGGTACCAAAACGCCAGACTTTTTTCTTTCTAATACCCATATGTTTTCGTTTAACTATACACTTCCAACGGGGGAAACTGGTGAAATAGGATTTCGTGATTTGAGAAAAATGCCAGGGTATAGACCAGAACTTGATTTATGTGTGCTGGATATGGAAGGAAAGCCAGTGGGGATTGCTATCATTTGGTATAATGAAAAAATGCCGTATTGCGAATTAGAGCCGCTTGGAGTTGTTTGGTGGTGCAGGAGAAAGGGAATAGCAAGAGCGTTGATTTATGAGGCAGCCAATCGTATTATTAAGATAGCTCCTAAGTGTAGGGGAATGCTTGGAGGAGACCAGCAATTTTATTGGGATTTAGGTTTTAAAGTTGAAGCAACCTATGAGTCCTGGGATTGGAGCAAAAGATTTTAATAATAGATAAGCTCATTAAGTGCTATATT
>JARBUP010000378.1 GCA_029239575.1 Bacillota bacterium | reverse complement strand
TATCCAATCTAATGATGCATTTAAACCTGCAATTGCTAATATATTGGGACTAGCTGGTTCGTATTTCGTAGGATATTGCTCTGGCATATGTAGATTTAAAGAATCTGAACCAGTCCCACCTATAATAAATTCTTTTAATTTTATTTTACTATTATCAATAAATCCAGCAATTCCAAAAGGACCATATAGTGTTTTATGTCCTGCAAATACAAAATAATCTGCCTTTATTCTATTAATATCTATAGGGAGTAATCCCATTGATTGAACACAATCTAAAATCACAATTGAATTATATTGCAATGAAGCTTCAATTATCTCTTCAATAGGTAAAATAAAACCAGTAACATTGCTTACATGAGACATAAAAATGTAGTCAGGATAATTCCTTGAGAACATCACTTTTAATGTATCAATGTCTAGTTCAAATGTTACTGGATCAAAAGGTATGACTTCTATTCTAATATTATATTTTTCTTTTATATAATTTAATGGCCGCATAATAGCATTATGCTCAAAAGGTGTTAAATACACAGTATTATGCTCATTCCAATTTAATCCACCAATAATTTGGTTTAATGCAATAGTAGCAGAAGGAGTAAAAATTATTTTTTCTGAATGATTAAAGTTCACTAGTTTAGATACTTTACTTCTTGTATCAATTATTAAATTGTTAGCCTCTCTTGCCATTTTGTACGAACTTCTACCTGCATTTACACCATAATTTCTATAAATGCTATCCATCTTTTCATAAACCATATTTGGTTTTGGAAATGTTGTTGCTGCATTATCAAAATATATTGTTTTATCCATAGTACACCTCTTATAATCATGTAGGGTATAAACCCTACATGTATTTCTGTAAAAATTTCATTAATATACTTCTTTTTTCATTATCATCAATAGCCCCGCCATATTCATCAAATGCATTCTCAATATTATTATACAAAGTAGTACCAATTGAAGATATTTCACATGAATCAAAAAATTTCGTTTTCTTGTTTCCATCTAATACTAAACTTATTTCATAAAAATTATTTTTTTCACCTGCTGTTTCACTAATTTCATTAGAAATTTCACTTTTTATATTGGTAATGTCTTCCAAAAAAGTATCAACTAATCTATCGTTCCAGTCTTCAATATTTAATCCTGTAACCAATTTAGATAATTTTTCTATTATTATATCTTCGTTATTTGTAGATAAGGTAGATATAAAATTCAATAAGCTATTTGAAGTACTATCATAAAGATGAATTTTATTTTGACTTGGCAGTTCATTATACCAATTTTCAAGTGCATTACCCAATTCGCCTTTATAACCCTTATCAAATATATTTTTTGTCTTATATATTAACTCTTGCTTCATTTTTGAAATAAATTTATCTAACTCATCTTTTGTTTTTTCTACCTTCTTGTAGCACTTATACAAACTAGTTGTTTTAAATACTTTGTTATTTAATCTTTCAAATAATAATTCTCTAGGATTAATGTCAAATCTCAAAAGTTCTTTTCTTAAATTTATTATTTCTCTATTTTTATCTTTTACTTTATTGTCATAAATTAATTCACATTCTCGTGCAAACTTTGGTAAAGAATACATCCAATTTTGCATTGCTTCTACTAAAGAGTTGTATCTGTTATATCTTGAAACTTTATTTGACTTATATTTTACAAATAGTCCCTCTAATTTATTAATATATTCATTTTTTTCATTGGAACCTGTTTCCAATAACAAATAATATTTTTCTGGATTCTCATTTACTTTATTTATTGTTTCAACAGATAAAGGAATTTCTTTTCCCATATAATAAATTATTATATTTTTAATATGTTGCCTAATAACATAAGCTAAATAAATTGGTATAATGCCTGATCTAACACCATATCCATATTCTGCATTATATAATCTAGTATATAATGTGATAAAACAATTTTTGTTTTCTTCAGACTGAAATATGAATTGTTCTATTTCAGCTAAAATTGCAGCTAAGTTTTCATCATTTCCTGTTCTAGATACTAACAAATCTTTATTTTCTATTGTTGCTTTAAATAATGTTACTTCAGGCCCTCGTGTTTCAATTGGAAACTTATTTATATTTTCTTCACTATCTAAAATATATTGAATAATTTTATTACGTGCTGATAAAATTTGTGAAGTAATAACCGTTTTATTAATTAATTCATTGTTAACTTTAATAGTTCTGTTGAATACTTCAAAACAAATTTCTGATATTTTCCTATTTAGATAGTATTCCCTATTTATTTCTAAATTCCTTCCATTTTCATCATAAAATTTGCCTTTTTTATTCTTAATAGAATAATTTATCCTTATATAATTTTTTAAATCCAGAATAATGTCTTCTTCAATTATTTCAAGTTCCTGCTTAGCTAATTCGTACTTTACAAAAGTAGGATCACTTTTAAGCATTTGAATTGCTAAATATTTTTTAATGTCATCTTCTTTTTCAAATATATTATTTGGAATACAAACTAAAATTCTTTTGTTATTTAATTCTTTGATTTTCGTTAATACTTGTTCTTTTTCTAATTCACTAAAATAAATAAGATATAAAATAATTCCATCAGAA
>JARBUP010000070.1 GCA_029239575.1 Bacillota bacterium | reverse complement strand
CACCCTCTAATTTATTAATATTTATTTAATTTAATTATAAAACAATAATATTTAATAATCAAATATAAATAAATATTATTTAGTATTAAAAGAAATTTCTGCATTTTTCATTCAAGGCCTCCATATTTTTTTGATATAAAATAAAATTTTTTATTAAATTTATATACTCTTAATTAGAGCCTCTAAACTACAAACTGCGATTATAAAAATCTTAGCAAATATAAAAAAAGAGGACTTTTCGTCCCCTTGCCGTACTTATTTATTACCTGAGTTTTCCCCTAAGGTTTTATTATTTGATTTAAGCTTTTTATCAATAAAATAAAATACGCTATTTTCAGGATATTCTCCATTTTCACCCATAATTCCAGCCTCAACCCCTGTTAGAATTTCAATTCCTTCTTCTATTGTTTTTACTGCATATATATGAAACTTATTTTCTTCGACAGCTTTTATAACTTCATCTTTGAGCATTAAATTATCCACATTTCTTGTAGGAATTATAACTCCCTGTTCTCCTGTTAGGCCTTTTGCATAGCAAATGTCAAAAAATCCTTCAATTTTTTCATTAACTCCACCAATGGGCTGTATTTCTCCTCTTTGATCCACTGAACCTGTTACAGCATAGCACTGTTTTAAAGGAACACCCGACAAGCTTGAAAGTATGGCATAAAGCTCTGCACTTGATGCGCTATCTCCATCAACACCTCCATAAAGCTGTTCAAATGTTACTTGCGCAGTAAATCCCAATGGTTTTTCCTGTGCAAGCTTTCCTCCAATATATCCCGCTAATGTTAAAACTCCCTTAGAGTGAATGCTGCCACTCATTCGCGTTTCTCTCTCAATATTTATAATTCCTCCCCTTCCCATATAAGTCCTTGCAGTAATACGGGATGGAAGTCCAAAAGTATAGTCCACAGTTTGTAGTACAAATAATCCATTTAGCTGACCAACAACTGAACCCGATGTGTTTATTACAACTTTATCTTGAATAATTTGCTCTTGCATTTTTTCTTCATACATATTTAATCGGTATTTTTTATCATTAATTGCCTTTTGTACATGTTCTGAACCTATATATTCAGACTTTTCATTATTTGCAATAGATGCTGCTTCATATATAATATCCGATATTTCATTAAACTGAGTAGAAAGTTTATTTTGGTCCCCCGCAAGGCGCGAGCCATATTCTATTATTTTAGCTAAGGCAGGTTTATTAAACTCTTTAAATTTTTCTTTTTTGCAAAGATTGCTTACATATGAAATATACTGATTTATATTTTCATTTTTCCTATTCATTTCAATATCAAAATTAACTTTTACTTTAAAGAGCTTTTCAAAATCTTCATCCATTGAAAAAGCCATTAAATACATTGGAGTTCCTATAATAATAATTTTTACATTTAAAGGAATTGGCTCTGGTTTTAAGGAGGCAGTAGGTACAAGCCTGTATTGCTCTCCTATGTTTTCAATATTAATTTGCCCATACTCAAGCGCCTTTTTTAGTGAGTCCCACACAAAAGGGTCCATTAAAATATCTTTTGCTTGCATAACAAGATAACCACCGTTTGCTTTATGTATTGAACCAGGTTTAATCAAAGTAAAATCTGTATAGCTGTTAAAAATATGTGTTTTATATTCAATTTTCCCAAAAACATTGTAATAAGTTGGATTGCTTTCAACAACAACGGGTGCACCGTCGCTTTTTTCATTGTTGACAAACAAATTAACAGAATATTTGACAAATGGATTTGTTTCATCTTGAGTAGTTAAGACTGTTTCATATTGTAATTCGCCGTCTGCCTGTGTTTCTTGCTGGGAATCTTCTTCCGAAGGTTGATTTAATATAGTGGTAGTGTTTAAAAAACTTTCATAGTTTTCTATAACATCATTTAATACTTTATTAAGATAGGATACTATTTCTTTATTACTTTTATATTTTTTCTTAAGTTTTTTTATATGGGGCTCTGCTACAACATATGTAGTGTTTTTTTCAAGTTCTATACTCTGTTCCATAACTTCATTTTCGAAAATTTGTGCTTCCTTTAGAATTTCATCTATTTTTTTACCTAATTTCAATTTTTGTTCATCAAGTTTTAAACGTTCATCCATTGGAAGCTCACTATATTCTTCCGCTGTCACCTGTTTACCATTTAATAAAGGGACTAAAAGAATTTTTGTAGTAGTTTGTTTTATACTAAATTTTGATTTATGTGCAAGTTTTTCTATTTCTTTTAACATTGTTTCTGTTTTATCTCTCACGGACTGAGCTAATTTATCACTTTGCATTTCAAAATCACTGCTTTCAAAAGCTTTTGGAATATCTGTTTTTAAATATGTAATTAAGTTTTCCATATCACTTTTAAATATTTTTCCATGCCCAGCAGGGAGGGACACTGCTAATGGTTTATCCCATTCATTAAAGTTATTTATGTAACACCAGTCTTTTGGTTTTGGACCTTTTAATGCAGCCTGTGTTACAGCTGATTGTGTATATGTATTTTTTCCAGTACCTTGGGAACCTACAACAAAAATGTTATATCCTGTAGCATTCATTGATAATCCGAATTCCATCGAACTAACTGCTCTTGACTGTCCAATTACACCATTAAGAAAAGGCTCATCAAGGGGTGAGCTGCAAAATTTAAAGTCATCATCAAAGTTGCAGCTTTTTTTTAGTTTATCCAATGAAACCTTATATTTTTCTGCACTTGTCATATCAGCCTCCAGCATCATCATATTTTTAATAAATATTTATAAATTTATACCCTTCAACTAACAATTTAAAACTGTTGCTTAGAGTAGCAATTATATTAATACTATAATATGAGATAACTTTATAAATAATGAAAATTAATGAGTTAATTATTTGCATTTAAATTGTCATAGAGTGATAACAATGAGGACGGACCTCTAACTCAAAAGGTCCGTCCCCAGGTTTAACTCATTCTTGTAATGGAAGGCTAATTCTTATTGGTTCTTCTAATAATAATTTAGGTGTTAATGATCTTTGCAATATTATCTTTCCACTTACAGGATATTCTACTGTTATTTTTGTCTTCATTAAAGAATCAGTTATATAGCTACCTTCTTCTTTATATTCATAATAATTTCCTTCTTCGTCTTTATACTGATGTGAAAACATACCGAAACTATCATCATTAGTAGTTATTGTTGAAAATATTAAATCAGCTTTACCTGAATGCTTTATAACCTCTTGCAGTTCAGTTCCATCAATAACCGGATTAATAGTTTTATTATCAAGATCTATTGTAATAAATTCTTCTTCTTTATCCAATAATCGTATACCTTTTATTACAAGTTCTTGTTTTTTAGGTTCTTCAAAATAATTAGATTCAATATATACACGCATCCAGTTATTTTCTTCATCATGTGTACCACTAATTCCATTGCTTCCCTTGTACAAAATATCCCCAGTCTGTTCTACTTCTAACTCAAGACCCTTAATCCAAGCTGTATTTTCTTTTGGAAATCTAAATGTCACTTCAGTTCCTGTAGGATATACTACCATATCTTCTACTATAATTTCCTGACCCATTATTATTTGATTTTCATTTAAAACATAAGTTATAGGTTCACCAAATTTCTCAAAGTCAATATGAAATCTAAAGGTTCCTATTTCTTCTATGATTGGTCCTTTTTCAGTTTCTGCTACTTCGTCAAAAACAACTCTCTCATCTTGCGAGTTTATAAATGTTTCCATTTCAACTATTACTTCAATATCTATTGACCTTGGAAGATTGCCTTCTGAAAAATGGTAATCTTGCATTATCAAACCATTGTTTTGCTCTCTTCCTTCTGCAGGTAAACTTGATGTTGAATAACTAAAACCTTCTATTTTTTCACCAGAAATTCCATCAAACATTTCTTGTAGTTTTATGTTCACCCATTGATTAGACTCCTGTTTAAATTCCTGTGGCAATTGAAAAAATAGCACTAGGTTTTTTTCATCAGCAATAACATATGGCAGAAGTAATTTTTCATTTTCATCCCAAGCAGTAAGATTTACTTCCTGTACATAATCATTTTCTACAGCATTGCTTAGCCCTTTATCAAATTTAACATATTCAGCTAACTTACCAATTAACGGTATATCTGAAACTATACTGGCAAATGCTGTACTTGTATTTACAAGAATTACAAATAATAAGGAAGCAGCGATTGCTGAAATCGAGCTAAGTAAAGTTCTTCTATTTCTTTGCTTCTTAATTATACGCTTCTCCAATCTATTTTCCACACCAGATAAAGCTTCCGGATATTCAAACGATTGATTTAAAAGATCATTCCATTTTTCATTTTTATCTGACATAGCCTTATTCCTTTCTATTCACTAATTTCAACTCTTAAAATTCCCAAAGCCTTTCTTGTACGTGTAGCTACTGTACCCTCTGGTATTTCTATTATTTCTGCTGTTTCTGATATGGTATAGCCTCCAAAATAACGAAGTACAATTATCTTTCTTAAATCTTCAGGTAAATTTTGCACTGCTAATTTTAGTGATAATGAATCGTCAGCTATATTGTAAGTTTCCTCAGGTAGTAACTCCATGATTACTTCACGCTTATCTTTTCGTAATATTTTATAGCATTCATTAATCAATATTCTTGTGAGCCAAGTTTTTAAAAATTTAGGCTCCTTAAGTTCATGACTATGCACATAGCCTAAATAAACTGCCTCATCAACAGCATCCAAAGCCTTGGTTTCATTACGAAGATAACCAAATGCAACTCGGTACATCATTTCTTTATTTTCAGTAACAAGTGAGATATATGATTTTTTGTCTATTCCCTTCGCTCCTAACATTACATCAGTTACCTTCCTTTCTATATATTAGAGTAAGTTCTTTATCATTTTCATTTCATGAATTAATATTTTTTTATTAGCCTATTATACATGAAATTAGTTACTTATGTATATCAATTAAGGATAAAAACAAAAAAGGCTTCAAGTTAAAAATACTTTCTACTTGAAGCCTTAAAATCTATTCGCCTTTTAATGATAGTGCATCATCTATTGTTTTGTCGTCTACATAAATATTTACTGATTTAACATTGTCAAACTGCATTGCTGTTTCTTCGATTTGAGCTTTGGCTCTTGGGCCATCCATTACACCGCCAAGAGCAAAATTTCCTGAAAGGCGAATTTCTGCAATATCATCTTTTATTACAGTGCTATCAACAGTTAAATTAGATTGATATAATGCATTATATAATCCTGATTCGCCATAGAACTGATCCTTGATGGATAAAAGATTATTTAAAGTAGCTTCTAATGGATTGATGCTTGGTGTTATATCAAGTTCAACAGGGATCAAGCTGTCACCAGTTTCTAACTTTTTACCGCCTTTACCATTGTCCTCAATGGCTACTAAATATATATTTGTCTTTGTGATTTGATAATTTTCATTTTCATTATTTGCTTGACTATTATTAGCATCTTCATCTGTTGGCTTATCAATGGTTGCTTCACCATCTTCCTCAACATCCATGTCTTTTTGAACATCTTCTACAACATCTTGTTTTTCATTTTCTTTCTCATCGCTACATCCAGCGATTCCAAAAGCTAATAATAATACAAATATTATTATATTTATTTTTTTCATATGTAATTCCCTTCTTATATTGTCATTTTTAATTTTAGTATTTGCTAAGGAAATTATATTATACCTTAATGATATGCCTAAAAATTAAATACAAGAACACTGTTTGAACTTACACCCTTAGCAAGCCACGGAAACCCCTAACTGCATAGTATGATTCTGCTCCATTGTGGTACACAAAGACAGTGTCGTAGCGGCGATCACAAAAGATTGCACCTCCGAGTTTTCTAATATTAGCAGGTGTTTTCACCCAGCTTGATGTTTTCATATCAAAATTTCCAAGTTTCTGAAGTTCCCGGTATTGTTCTTCTGTTAAAAGCTCAATACCCATGTCAGCTGCCATATCAATGGCGTTATTATCAGGCTTAGGTTCCTTCCTTGACTCCAAAGCTTCACGGTCGTAACAAACACTTCTGCGACCTTTAGGACTTTCTGCTGAACAATCATAAAAAAAGTATTCGTCCGTCTTTTTATCATGACCAACAACATCTGGTTCACCGCCAGTTCTTTCCATTTCATTTAGAGACCAGAGTTTTTCAGTGTTAGCTTCGAGCTTTATCTGTATTTTAGCCCAATCAAGACCTTTATGGTAGTTTGTGTTTTTCTCAAAACGAGATTTTAATGTTCTGATTAGTTCTTCAATTTGTTCTAGTGACAATTCCTTTTTATTGCTGATGTTATTTATCTTTGTCATATTAGTTTCTCCCTTATTATTTTCACTCATAATGGTAAAAGTTTAATCAAAATTATTATTAAGCTTAATTAATCAGCAACCCCATTAATATAGAGTCATAAAATTCACCATTCATATATAAATCTCTTTTTAATATTCCTTCTTCAATAAAACCTAATTTTTTATATAAATTAATGCCCTTTGTATTGTCACTTCTTACTTTCAAATTGATTTTTCTTACTTTCCCTGAACTTTTACTCCAGTCTATTAAATATTTTAATAGTTCTTCACCTATTCCATTTCCCCAGTATTCTTTAAGTATGCTTATTCCGAATTCACCAACATGAGATGTTCTTTTTCTTGGACCTCCAGAAAAGTTTAAATTTCCAATTACTTTCCCATTAACTTCTGCTATAATTGATAGAGCATTATCTTTTTTTGATATACTTTCAATGAATTCTTCTTCCTGTTCAACACTTAACTCGAACTCGCCTATTCCAAATGTTAAATAATCTGATTCTCCGCCTATAACATTTAGATATTCTATCAATGCTTTTGCATCAGACTTAATTGATTTTCTGATTATTACTTTTTCATTGTTGATCATCATTTCTTTCATTTACGCGTCTCCCTTTAAATTATTCTTTAATTATTCATTATATAACTTCTGTTACTTATTTAAAACATAACTATGAAGTTCCATAAAATGCCTTCAATTATGAATTTAACATAATTGTTTGTTCTGTTATTTTTTCTTCATAAATTCCAACTATGCTCATTTAGATTTTTAAAATTCTTGTAAATGTATGATTTATGGGATAACCATGCTTTCCTAAGTTTTTGTGATTCCAACATCTCCATTATGCCTTTTATCCCAAAAGCTTTGATTAAAATATACATTCATCATTTTCTCCTATTAGTAAATCAATTATTTAGAATTTTTTTCTTATTTTCAATAAAAGTATTAAATTCTGTAATTAATTTTTCATCCTCCGGTTGACCTACAATTTTCCATATGGTGTCATAAATATATGAATTATCTTCGATCTCATAATCATCATTTTTATGATCATATTCCAGCAAATATATATATAAACCATTGAGTGCTTGAAATATACCGTCATATTTCTTGTAAGAACTAATATGAAAAATGTCCTGTGTTCTTTTTAAACCATAAACTGCTTGATAATAACTTTTTATTTTTTCATCATAACTTAGTTTACTATAATCCTTGGAAAACCCACCTGTAGAATCAGAAATTTGCTAAAGGCCATTGCATATGGATCAATCTTATCATATCATAAAATTACGGGTATTATTTTATAAGACGTTATTTTTAGAATAAAGTTCCAAGTATTGGTAAAAAAGTAAGCGTCAAATTATATATTGTAATTTGACGCTTACTTTATGTACATATTCCATACATGTCTTTAATATTTATCCTAAATTTTTTTGAAGTTAACATGAGAAATTTAAACATATTAACATTAAAAAAATAACATTTAATTATGAACTTATCAAAAAATGTGACAGTTAAAGTACGTCTCCACTATTATTATATGATAAATTTCTATTTACATAATCTGTTAGTTTTCCCTCATACACTTCTTTAAGCTCTAATTCATTATAATCATCTGGTATCATTAGTGAGATTTCCTTTTTAAATGGTATTATACCCCACAATAAAAAAGTTACAAAGCTGGAACAAACATAGTAATATTTCCTTTGTAGCGGTATGTTTAAATAAATTAAAAATAAATTTAAATAACTATACTTGAAATTGTTTGGTTCTGCCAAAAATTTTTTAAGCCTTTTAATAATGATATTATAATCTGCATCTGTAACCTCTATTTTATAGATTTTGCATTTTGTATCAGGATACATTTTAAATACCCCTCTGTTTGCATTTTCTTTTACAAATCCTCCAATTAAAGGGAACCATATTATCTTTCTTCCAAAACTAAACATTGTTTTACAATCATCATTAAAGGATATTGAAATATGATTATATGGTTTTTTTGTAACCATTTTTAACGTTTTTGATATAACTGTATTTGTTTGTGTAAGAACTATATTTATTTCCTTCATTTGTTACTCCTATTACCTTATTACTTCCGTATCGCGTGTACTAATACAATCAATACAGCAACTGTATTATATAGCATAATACACATTTTGTCAATGTAACAAACCAAAAGGTAATCAAAAAATTCTCACTTTTTTAATTTTCACCATTATGCCAATATAATAAGTCGTTTTTCTTTGTTTTGTAATCTTTCCGTATAATAAATCCTTTCTTATATTTCTAAATATCATCTCAGAATCCAATTTAAATTTATTATTATTTTTATAAAAAACTCCAATGATTGGTAAAAAAATAAGCGTCAAATTATAAAATGTAATTTGACACTTACTATATGTACGCATTTCCTAAATAGTCATATATTTATCTCTAAAAATTTTTCTTAATAAAAACAAAATGAGAAATTAAACACATTCACATTATTCATTTGCCTTTTTATTGAAGTTCTTCTATTTCAGGAGCTTCTAATGCTTCTACTGGTATTTCAAAAAAAGTTGCATTATTTATGTTGTCTATTTCTACAACCATCTTTGCTTTTAAATTGTTTAACATAAAATCATCTTCAACAGGTATTCCTTCTGTTTCAGATAGTGAACCAAAAATTGAAGATATAATTGGACTTAAATCAATTTCATATTTTGATAGTTCACCAGATTCTTCATCAATGTACATTATTAACTGAATGTCTTTCATGTCTTTAAACATATCAGCTACAAATATATCCTCTTCAGCTGTTGATTGAGACAATAAATTTAAATATTCTCCCATTAATTCATCAAATATATCCCCGGTTATCACATATTGAAATTTTAATAATGTATTTCCATCAACATTATATTTTCCAAAATATTTAACGTCTGTTATATATTGTTCAAGCAATTCCATGTCTTGTTCATTATATCCAGTAGTATCTAACAATAATTCATTTTCAGTTGTTGATTTTTGCCAAGTAAGTTCCCCTGCTTCATCATATATTCCCATATATTGTGTAGTTGTATTATCATCAACGGTCATATACATTTCCATAAAAGGCTGGGACATTATTTCTCCCATGAAATCCACTTCCACATCTGCAGCCATTTTTATTTTCATTGGGTTAGTAAATGCTGAAGTATACATTTTCATTTTCATTGCCATTTGATCGATATTGTTTTCATCAGACAACGGCATGGACATATCCATTATTATTCTACTGTCAAAACTTTCCCAAGCATTCGACTTCTGGTATGCATTTAAAAGCAGAGCTTTTTTATCAAATGGTGTTTGAGTAATAACTACAGTATTCATCGAATGATCCCACTCAACTTCTGATTCAAAAGCTTCCATTACTTTTCTGATCGGCAGGAATGTTCTTTGATTAATGATAATAGATGTTGTGTCATTAGCTATTTTTGTTCCGTTTTTAATTATGTAATTTTTTCCAATTGGAATCTCTATTGTTATATCACCTTTCGTTGCTATAGCAATGCGTTTTTCATTGTTCCATTCTACGGTTGCTCCATATTGTTCAAGCGTTTGTCTAAATGGTACTTGAGTTCTCCAATTTTTGTCGATAAAGGGTTTACCTGTGTTATCGTTAAATATAACTTTATCTGAATCTATGCGTATAATTACTTCATCTGCAAATGCAGAAACTGATGTAAAAGCTAAACTCAAACATAAGCTAAGGGTAAAAATGATTTTTTTCATGTCCTTCCTCCTAAATGTCATTAATTAATAGTACCAAAAATTTCAATAAAAATCAATTATTGCCTCAAAGAACCAACAAATCAAATATATACATTTTTTACAATTTATGGCTCATATAAAAAAATAACGTTTAATTGTAAAACATAATTAAACGTTATAATCATCAATGTCAGACTCACAATTTTTATAATAATACTTACGGTCCTCGTTCTTCTGCTAATCCGTCTATGAATTATTAATTTATTAAAAAATGTGACAGTTAAAGTACGTCCCCATTATTGCTTTAGTAAATCAGCAATTTCATTATACCCATATTTTTTTGCATATAAGAATGCAGAAAAATTATTTTCATCCTTATCATCTATATTAGCCCCTGCTTCTAATAAAGCTTTTACAGACTCAATATTACCATTCGTTGCTGCATGCATGAGAGGTGTCCAACCTGTTGAGTCAGCCATATTTGGATCAGCACCAGAAATTATTAATGCATTAATTACTTCAATATTATTGCTATATATAGCTTTACTTAAAGCTGTTTCTTCATAATAATCTATAATATTTGGATCAGCACCTGCTTCAATTAGAATATTTATCATTTCTACATTGCCATC
This sequence comes from Bacillota bacterium, assembly GCA_029239575.1. Lineage (GTDB taxonomy): Bacteria > Bacillota > Clostridia > Tissierellales > Sedimentibacteraceae > Sedimentibacter. Next base: position 773 of record JARBUP010000070.1, on the reverse strand, counting down.
CTGAGCTGCCCACATCAATGGAGTCCATCCGTCCATGTCTTGTACATCAGGGTAAGTTCCATCATTTAATAATTCCTTAACTCTTTCCACGTTCCCTTCTGCAACTGCCTCTGTCATAGCTGTTACGTCTTCTTCCATAAATGTATCTGAAAAGAAATTATCCGATGATAACAAAATATCATTGCTATAATTAATACCAATAAATGCTAAAGCTCCAACCACTATCACCACCATGGCTGAAAATAATATTGCTTTCTTCGAATGTGTTTCAACATTATTAAAGTTATTCTCAAAATGATATCTAATTTCATATATTCTTTTAGGCAAAGAAGGATGTGTTGAGCTTTTTTCAGCAATTTTTTTAAATAATCCTTTATCATTACTTACTTGAAGCAGATATTCATTACGATTTACTTTATTAAATAATGTCTTACCTATTGCTAATATAGTAAGTGCATTCATTGAAGCTTCTAAATTATTTATATAAAAAGCTGCAATTCGGTCACTGGTATATTCGCAAGCCCTTATATACCCATTACCAATAGAAGGAATCCACATAGCCGGTAAAATAAACAACTGCTTTGCAACATGTCTTTGCTTAATATGAGCAAGCTCATGTGCAATTATAAAAGATAATTCATCGTTATTATCAGTATTAATTAAATCAAATATATCCGAATACAAAATAACTATATTCTTTTTAAAAGATTTTGCTGCAAATGCATTTAATATTCCGCCTGATTCAATTACATAAATTTCAGGTATATTTCTTA
>JARBUP010000377.1 GCA_029239575.1 Bacillota bacterium | reverse complement strand
TTGAAGAAAACAGAGGCTAAAATTTCATGGGGTGTTGATAGTCCAAATGAAATTGAAAGTTTTGCACATGGAATTAAACATTTATATACTAAATATATGAATGTTGATAACAGGATAAATTCATTGAACTGGTATTTCAAGTTTATGTTTAAATTAACCAAAGATATTAAGGCCGTGCGGGAAGCACAGAGAATTTTTGTATTTAAGTTATAATGTTTATAAATTAAAACAAAAATAATATGGACAAATAGGCCCTAAGTTAGATATGATAAGTATGAATTTACAGGAAAGGAAATTAAAAAAGTGAAAGCAATACAAGTATATCAAGTTGATGCATTTACAAATGAATGTTTTAAAGGAAATCCAGCATGCGTTTGTATTTTAAAAGAGGAAATTGAAGATAAATATATGCAGCTTATTGCTAAAGAAATGAATTTATCAGAAACTGCATTTCTTCGAATGCCTGAAGATTGGGATATAAACAAAACAAATATTTTTTCATTAAGATGGTTTACTCCAGAATGTGAAGTTGATTTATGTGGCCATGCAACAATTGCAACTTCAGAGATTTTATTTAATGTAATGGGAATTAAAAATGATAAAATCATTTATGAAACTAAAAGCGGCAGACTTATTGCCAATAAAAATAGCGATGGTATTTCTCTTGATTTTCCAATAGATGAATATCTAAGTGCTGATTTGTCCAATGATGTTTTAGAGGCTATGGGTATCGAAAATTACGAAGATGCTGTAATTGGAAAAAATACAAAAAAGCTTGTTATTCGTGTAAAGACATAAGATGATGTGTTAAAGCTTAAACCTAATTTTGAGAAAATGAAAAATTTAAAATTTGAAATGGATGTAAAAGGAATTGGGGTTACATGCATTGGAAATGATAAATATGATTTTATAACAAGATATTTTAATCCATGGGCAGGAATTAATGAAGATTCAGTTACGGGTTCAGTTCATACTCTTTTAGCATCATATTGGGGTGAAATATTAAATAAAAACGAAATGAAGGCATATCAAGCTTCTAATAGAAGTGGAGAAATTACATTAAGGATATTAGCTAATAATAGGGTAGAATTAATTGGTCAAGCAATAGTTATATTAAAAGGCGAATTATATATTTAATAAGACATCTCTGCAGTAATTATTGATTGAAACATTATGGACTATTTAAATTAAAATGGGAGGGTAATATATATGAATATCAATATGGAAGAAAAGAAAATATGCGTAATAGGTCTTGGTGGTGTTGGCGGTGTTGTAGGCGGAGCGCTTGCAAAAAAATATCCCCATGTATCATTTATAGTTAGAGGTCCACGCAAAGAATCTATTCAGAACAAAGGGTTGAATGTTAAAAGCGACTATATGGGAGATTTTAATGTTATGCCTGAGAAAGCTACGGATGTGGCTGATGAGCTTGGAATAATGGACTACATATTTATTTGCGTGAAAAATTATTCTTTAGAACAGGTGTGTAAACAAATTGCTCCTATGGTTGGAGAAAAAACAGTTGTTGTACCCATTATGAATGGAACAAACCCGGGTGAAAGAACAAGAAAATATCTTGGAAAAGGTATAGTGTTGGATTCTTTGATTTATATAGTATCGGGAAGCGAGGAAGATTTCACTGTTGTTCAAAAGGGCGATTATGCTTCTATACACATAGGACTTAAAAATCCGGCAGCTGAAGAAAAAATTGAGATTGAAAATGTTCATCAGTTATTAAATGCTACTAAATTGGACTGTGTTGTAGAAGAGGATATCGAAGCTGCAATATGGAAGAAATATATAATGAATTGCGCATTTAATGTTATTACTGCATACTACAGCGCTACAACAGGAGAGCTAAGAAGTGACCCGAAAAAATTAGAGGAATTTAAAATGCTTACAAATGAAGCTTGTTTGGTAGCCAGAACAATGGGAGTAAAAATACCCGACAGTATGGAAGAAGATAATTTTAATCGTTTTATGAATGTGCAACCAGATGGTGCAACAAGTTCCCTTCGAAGAGATATGGACGCTTGCAGACCTAATGAACTTGAAACATTCAGCGGATATTTGTTGGAGTTAGCTGAACAGTACGAATTAAATATTCCCACTACTAAGCAATTTTACAGTGCTTTAAAAAGTAGATAAGAAATTTTTTAGATTGATTATTAGAGTAATATTTGATATAAATACATATTATTAAGTTTAAACTCAGATCATTAAGGTATAATATAATTATAGTACTAAATTTTTACAAGGAGCAACTTATGAAAAAGCATATATGGTTAATTACGGGTGCAGTTATTGCATTAATTTCTTTTGTTTTGATTTTAATAGGCATGTTGAATTTAAATTCTGGAGTATTGCCAACTCAAAACATATTGGGTTACATTATATTTTCTTTGATTTTAGGAGTGATTGCAGCAGTATTGCAACACTTGAAGCTTGATTATGCATTGTTATTTTTTATAGGCGGAATAGGTATCGGGTTTTTCCAGATGTTTAGAAGTTTCGCGGACAAATCAAGTGGATGGGGAGATTTAGCAGGCATTGCATATCTCTTAACATATATTGTAATTGGTCTATTGGC
>JARBUP010000376.1 GCA_029239575.1 Bacillota bacterium | reverse complement strand
TTTTCGCATTCAAGCCTTATTGTGATTTCTTGAAATTCTGCTAAACCTGTGTCCATCTGAACTATATTCGTAATATTTGCTCCATGTTTATAAATTATTTCAGAAATCTTTGCAATAACACCTGCTAAATCATTTGCTAATATCACAATCTTAGCATCATAAAGACCAAAAACCTTTGTAATGATATCAAAAAGAGCTTTTTGCGTTAATATTCCTACAAAATAGCCATTGTTATCAACAACCGGCAAGAATCTTATTTTTGATTTAAAAAATATTTCTGCTGCTTTTTCAACAGGAGTATTGTCTTTTACTGCTTCAAGAGGAGTTGAAATAAAATCTGATACTGTTTTTTGAAAAAACTTCTTATAATCAGTTTCACCTGATTTAAAAAATTCATCGTAAATAAATTGTTTAGATAAAAAACCTAAAAATTTCCTATCTTCTACTACCGGCAAAGACAAAAATCCATTTTCTTCAATTACATGGATGGCCTTTTCAGCTGTATCATTAGGAGATAAAGTTATAATTTTATTTACTGGTAAAATAATTGGCTTTATTAACATAATTTCCTCCCTAATTTCTTGACTTAATTAATTATTGCATAATATTGTAATTTCTTCAAGAAAATTCATTCATTATAACTAAAAAAATAATGATGAATGTTAAAAATAAATAAAGACATACTATTTATATCTTAGAAATTATAAGGAGCTTATTATGGCAAAACACAATTCAGAAAATAAGAGAGATACAATTAATAAAATGAAAAACGACATTGAAAATACAGAATTTAACATGAGACAATCAGATAAAATGATTGATAGCATTGATGATGAAATTGTTAAATCAGAACTTGAGCTTAGAAATTTCAGAAGAGAACAGTCCTTAAGAAACATGAAACAAAATATTGAAAACGAATATGATAAAGAAAACAATATTAAAAATAATCTGAAATAATTTTTCTGACGAGGAGGATATTTTCCCCTCGTCATTCATTTGATTATGAAAACTCATCTTCAAATTTTTTAAAAAATTCGTAAAATATCCGTACGTTTTCTAGCTCGGTCCATGGCTTTATATCAACAGGATTTTCATCAAGATCATAAATTTTAGCACCATGCATGGAAAGTAGAAATGGAGAATGTGTTGATATTACAAATTGACATCCCATAAAGCGTGCAGAATCTTCTATAAACTTTACTAGTTCCACTTGCCGTTTTGGAGATAAACTGTTTTCAGGCTCGTCTAATAAATAAAGACCGTTTTCTCCGATTTTATCAGTAAAATACCTGAAAGCACTTTCACCATTAGAATACTCCCGAACATTACTCATGAGTTCTTTTCTGACAAAGCGAGACTGGGTCTTGCTTCTGGCTGCATTTACTTTTTTCAAATGTTCATAATCGTCAAGTGACTTAAACTGAAATTCGGAATACTTTGAATCTAAATATTCTTCAAAAAGTTCTTCTCTTTTTAAATCAATTCCCTCATTGAGGTTTCGAATATTAAGCAAATAGTCGAAAACATCATCACTGGTAATAATACTGCTATGTTCAGGAATACTATTGCCATGAATTTTCACTTCACACATATTGACATAATCAACAAAAAAATTTGATTTATTGTAGATGGAATCACGTTTAACTCCTACCTTTTCAGCTATGACATTTAATGCTGTTGTTTTCCCTGAACCATTCCCGCCATAAAAAATAGTAATTGGCTCAAAATCAATTTTTTCAAAACTATTTTTTGATAGTATCTTAAATGGATAAAATGAATCATAGCACGTTCTCATTATACTCATAAAAAAATTGAATTCCATATCGGCATTTGGAAATTTAAAAGACTTCAAATAAATCATATGTTTTTCCTATTCATTTTAACACTATATGAATAGCTCAGGTTCCTTTCTATCAGCATATTCAATTTCCAGCTCGCATTTGTGGTTAAGATAGTTTTCATCATCGTAATATTTTGCATTTACCGGACATCTTTTAATACAGGCACCACATTTTATACATATTCCATTTAGTTGTGAAACATTATCGTAATCAATGGAGTCCATGGGACAAACAGATACACACAGTTTACAATTAGTGCAATTTGCATTTGTTTTTGGAGTTACCTTTCTTATATCAACATAATTACCCTGAGCATCTTTTGGTCTATAATAAGCCCTATATGGTCTATTACCTTTCACTTCAATTTTCTTATAATCTAAAGCTATAATTTTTTTATATATTTGATTAGCAAAATCAATTGCTACACTCAAATCATTATTATCAGGTCTAGCTTCAGCCAATGTTTTTGAAAAAGAATGCTCACCAATAAAAGCCCCTGCTGCAATTACGTTAAAATGATTTGTTTCTAAAATATCTTTAAGTTCAACTAAAGCATCATCATAATTTCTGTTTCCATAAACAACAACCGCAACTGCTAGAGCCCCATCTGCTCTAAGTGAGTTTATATAGCTTAACAAAACATTTGGAACTCTTCCTGCATAAACAGGTAATCCTACAATTACTAAATCATTTTTATCAAAAAAATGAGATTTCTTTCTTGCTTCAGCTAACGTAAAATTTAAAAAGTTTACCTCAGACTT